>DASVAI010000094.1:0-23923 GCA_036376445.1 Acidobacteriaceae bacterium | reverse complement strand
TCCTGAAATGATGGAGATACCGGCTATGCCGATAGCTAAGTGCGGTGTTTAAAGGACTTAGGTGCTAAAGATGTCCAAACATTGGGCTTAGAGGACGCTGTTTTAGGTTCATATGACCGTTGCAAATAGAAAAAGCCACCGGTGCGGTGGCTTTCTGTTCTGATCTCTATTTCCATTGTAGCGAATCAACGGGAATTGAATGGCAACATTCCCGGCATATGTTCTTACTTTAGTTTCAATTGACATCGGCATACGATGACGCCGTGAACTTCTACTACGGCTTCCTCCCCGCGCTGATTCTTCTGGTTGCCATTGCTTTCGTGTGGTTTTCGATCCGCCGCATGGGGCACCACAGCGCATCCTTGCCTCGCTGGCGCAAGATCACGGAACGCGTCGTTCTCTCCTGTCTCTCGGTGGCTGCAATTGCCGTGGCGGCCACGAGCGTGTGGAACGCGTTCGTCATACACACCCTCCATCCGCCGGGGCAGCGGTATGCGGTCAGCGGGCACGAAATGCGGATCGACTGCACCGGGAGCGGCTCGCCCACGATCATCCTGGATGCAGGCCTGGGCAACGACGGGCTGATCTGGGGCGGTGTGCAGCCGGCGCTGGCAAAGACGACGCGCGTCTGCTCCTACGATCGTGCCGGGTTCGGCTGGAGCGACCCGCTGCCGCCGCCGCGCGACGCGGACCATATCGCGGCGGAGCTGCACGGGCTTCTGACAGCCGCTGGCATCCAGGGTCCCATTGTGCTGATGGGCCACTCGATTTCCGGCATCTACATCCGCGATTACGCGACGCGCTATCCCAAACAAGTTGCCGGGCTGATCTTTGTGGATGGCTCAACGCCCTTGCAGAACCGCAACCCCGCATTCAGCCGCGAATTTGCCGGACACTCGATGGACTGGGCCCGCAAGCTGCAAATGCAGCTTCTGTTTATCGCGGGCGTGCCGCGGCTCTTCGGTCAATGTTCGCAGCCGTTCCCCGGCTTCGATGCGGTTGCGTCGAAGATGCAGGCGGAGGACCTTTGCCGCAGAGGGAACGCGGCAGATGGCGAGATGGCGAGCTTCGACCGCTCCGGCGAGGAAACGGCGCATAGTGGCCCGTACGGAGCGCTGCCGGTGCTGATCTTTTCGCAGGACCCGGCGAAAGACTCGTCTGCCATAGCACGCGCGTGGAACCAGATGCAGGAAGACCTGAAGCAACTTTCGACGCGCAGCCGCCGGATCATCGCGCGGGGCAGCTCGCACTATATTCAGATCGACCGCGCCGACCTGATCAAGCAGGAGGTGCCGTTGTTCATCGAGCAGATTCGCGGCACTGCGCCGCAGCCGGCAAACTACGGATCGACTGCGACGGAATGATGCAGGGAGGAGGCGAGCAGCGGCCCCCGAGGCTGCCCGCCTGTTCCGGCAAGAGACACCGCAGCTAATCGCCGTGGTTCCCATTCTCAAAGTCGTGGTTCCCATTCTCAAATGGGAAGAAGAGCCACGGTGTCCAGCTCACGCCGGTTCCGGCGACAGTGGCGCAGCGCTTCGTGCCCGGCCCGGTTGGGCAGCCCCACCAGTTCTCGGTGGCATCGACTGTGCCGGTGCCGAGGTTGTCGACGCCTATGGACCGCGGCTCGAAGTTGTTGAGGTGGACGATCAACTGGCCCATCGGCGCTTTGAAGGCCACGTCGATCGCCTCGTCGTCGATGACGTTCTGCAAGATGATCGTGCCGGTGATGGGGGCCACGCTGTACACGTTGATGCCAGTGGGACCGGAGGTGGCGGCATCTTCTGTGTCCGCCGCGTTGCGGGAGATGCGGTTGCCAACAATCACGTTGTCATTCATATTCACCGGCGGCGCCATCGGCGACCATGCGTGATTGTGCATGGTGATGCCGGGAAGCCCGTTGTCGCGAACTACGTTCCCGATCACCACGTTGGCAGCTGCTGTCGTCCCCGGGAAGGGAGCGAAGATGCCGATACCAGCGCCCGCTCCGGGAACCTGGAAGCCATTGTGACTGGAGTTGTTCTCGGAAATTGTGTTGTGCATGATGCCGAAGGGCAGTCTGGCAGAGGGGATGACCGACGTTGCCGGGCCATGCGACGCGGTGGTGATACCGCAGTCGTAGGGATTGTCATGAACCGAATTGCGGCTGATGACGTTGTCGTGGTTCGGTCCGGTTTCATCGCTGATGAGGATGCCGCCGGAGTTGTGATCGACTTCATTGCGAACGACATTGGAGTGGTCGGTGGCCATGAGGTGAATGCCCTCGCCGCAGTCTTCGGCTTCGTTGGTTTCGAAGGCGGGAATGCCGGGACATGCCGGCGTCGCGATATCGAGCGCCTTATTGTTGTCGAGGACGTGGTTGTTGAGCAGCGTGACATTGGTGGCGTTGGCTACCAGGATGCCTTCAAAGTTTGCGTTGCGGATTCTGAATCCCGAGACCACAACATTGGCCACGCCTGCATTAGGCGCTGCCGCCATGCCATTGATGAAGATGCCGTTGGGCAGGCCGGTGGCATCGATGACGGCGCGCACAAAGCCAAACGAGACCAGGGAAAGCGATTTTGTAATGACGACGCTCTCCTTATAGGTGCCCTGCGAGACCAGGATGGTGTCGCCCGGGGAAGCCGCCATAACGGCGGCGGAGATGGTGGCCTGACAGCCGAAGTGGCCGCCGGGAGCGACGCATCGAGTTGCCGCCAGGCTAAGGCTGGAAACCGCGAACAGGGCGAGCGCCGCTGCGCCGGCAAAGCGACGCGCGGCACGGCCTGCAATTCTCGTTTCAGAAATCATCGGTACACTCCTCATCACAAGTTCTTGATTCGTCTCGCAACAGCGCGAGAGCCAGGCAGAAACAAAATCCGGGGGCGATCGGGAGGGGAAGAAAGAAGCGGCACGATGCTAATCCCTCAACACTCCACGCACAAGCGGCAATTGCATGGGAATAAAAGTTCTTTTGAAAAGCCGGCGCGCTACACTGTGTTCCCCCGGCGCGTGCAAAGGAACGGCCGCAAAAGCCATGAAATCCAAACGGATAGCCGCGACGCCCGATCCGATCCGGCAGGCGGAACTCATCCTGCATCTTTACGAGCTGCGACGCGAAACGGTGATGCGCGAGGCGCGGTCGTATGTGGGCGGCGAGTTTCTGCCGAGGTCCGCGAAGGAATTCGTCGAGACGGTGACCAACGGCGGCAGCCACTGCAGCTTTGTGCTGCAGGTGTACGGCTACTGGGATATGGTGGCCGCCTTTGTGCACCACGGTGCACTCGATGCCGCGCTCGTCTACGACACCTGCCAGGAAATGTACTTCCAGTACGCGAAGATCCAGCCGTATCTGGCCGAGTTTCGAAAACAAATGAAGCTGCCGGAGTGGCTGATCAGCGTAGAGCGGCTGATTGATGGGTCGAAGGCGGGACGGGCGCGCCTGCAGGTGATGAAGAACAGCCTGGCCGCGGTTGTTGCCGCGCAGGCGAAGTCGTCGAAATAGATCTATGGCGTAGCATCGAAGCGTGGACTCTTTCGATCAACTGCTTGCCATGGCGGAAGAGGCGCATGGACATCTTTGCGCCGGACAGATCCTTGGCGTGCGGATGGCCATGCTGGGATGCCGACGGCTGGGCGTGGATGAACCCCGCGGTCGCGACCGGAAGCGGCTGGTGACATTTGTAGAAATTGATCGCTGCGCGACGGACGCCATCGGCGTGGTGACTGGATGCCGGTTGGGCAAGCGCGCTCTCAAGTTTCGCGACTGGGGCAAGATGGCGGCGACCTTCCTTGATGTTGAGAGCGGCCGCGCCGTTCGCATTGCGGCGCGCGAATCTTCAAAGGAGCGAGCGCGGGCGCTGCATCCGGAGATGGAAAGCAAGAACCAGCAGCAGATGCTCGCCTACCGCGAGATGCCGGATGAGGAGCTGTTCACCGAGGAATGGGTTCGGGTGGCACTGCCGGCTAAGGAGTTTCCGGGATACAAGAGCGAGCGGCTGGCCTGCGCGAAATGCGGCGAGGGCATCAACTACGACCGCTTCGTGGAGCGCGATGGCCGGCGGCTGTGCCTCGCCTGCGCGAACCCGGAACAGCGCTATTATCAGCCTCTGTAGATATGGGGGAACCTCCGATGGCTGTACTGAAAGTCTGTTACAAGCAGGGCGTGCGCTTCGACGAAGCGTATTACGTTGGCACGCATCTCCCGCTCGCGGGCGACATCATGGGACCACACGGCATAACCAGCGTTGAAGTCATAAGAGTGACGTCTGCGGCGGATGGATCTGCGGCGCCGTATCAGGTCATCTTCACGGCGCACTTCCAATCGGAAACCAGCCTGCGCAATGCGCTCAACGATCCACGCATGGCCGAAGCGGTGAACGACATCAGGAACTTTTATGACGGCATGCCCGATTTTCTCGTCGGCGAAGTGATTCCTTTGCCCGCTTTGTCCGCATAAGAAAACCTGTTCTTTGTCACAAATTGCGCGCGGGTAGCCCCCGGCACACTACACTGTCTGATCGCATTGCTGTTCCAAAAAATCACTTCGGGGAAAGACCGCATGAAACGCACGCTTCTCGTCACTCTGGCACTTGCTTCCGCATTTGTATTGGCCGCCAATGCTCAACAGAAGAAGGGTCCGCCGGCTACGGTACGCTCTGTTCTGCTTCAGGAGATGCACAACACGCACGACAAGAGCGACTGGTTCGTCTGCGGAAATGTGGCGGTTGCCAACCTGACGCCCGAGCAGGCGAGCTGGACCGACGGCAAAGGCAATCATTCGGTCGGGCAGCTTGCGTATCACCTGGTCTTCTGGAACCAGCGCTCGCTCGAAAATTTCCAGGGCAAGACGCCGCCAAAGTTCGGCGGCAACAACGATGAGACGTTTACGAAATTCAATGCCCAGCAGTGGAACGATACGGTCCACCAGCTCGACCAGGTGATGACCGATCTGGAGAAGGTGGTCACGAACGCGACGGACGCGCAGCTTGCGGAGTGGGCGCCCACGATTGCGAATATCGCGACGCACAATGCGTATCACATTGGCGAGATTGTGATGGTGCGCAAGGAACAGGGAGTGTGGGACGCGAGCAAAGGCGTGAAGTAGGAATTAGCTGAGACGCGGCCGGCGATTGCCCGGCCGCTTTACCTCTCCAATGCTGTTTCGATTCCGCGCGCGGCGCGGAAGACTGTGCTCTCGCCGAAGTGCGGTCCTAGCACCTGCGCGCCGATCGGCAGACCGTCGCGCGAGACACCGCATGGCACGGAGACGCCACAGATGCCGGCGAGACTGGCCGTGACGGTGTAGATGTCCGCGAGGTACATGGAGACCGGATCGTCGGTCTTCTCGCCGAGGCGAAATGCCGGAGTGGGCGCGGTTGGCGTGACGATCACGTCGACCTGCGTGAAGGCCTTGAGGAAGTCCTCGGTTAGCACGCGCCGTACCTGCTGGCCCTTCTTGTAGTACGCGTCGTAGTAGCCGGCGCTCAGCACATAGGTGCCCAGCAGGATGCGCCGCTTTACCTCGCGGCCGAAGCCGGAGTCGCGCGTCTCGCGGTACATGTCGGAGAGGGTCTTAGCATCTGGGGCGCGGTAGCCATAACGTACGCCGTCGAAGCGCTCAAGATTGGCGCTTGCCTCCGCCGTAGCCAGCACATAGTAGGTCGGGACGGCATAACGCGTGTGCGGTAATGAGACGGGCGTGATGGTGCAGCCCTGCGCGCGCAAGGATTCGATCGCCTTTTCGACTGCGGCCTTCACCTCGGGGTCGAGCCCTTCGGCGAAGTACTCAGCGGGCACTCCGACGCGCAGTCCCTCGATTGGCTTCTTGAGTTCAGCAACGTAGTCGGGCACCGGGCGCTCGGACGAGGTGGCATCCAGCGGATCGTGCCCTGCGATGACGCCGAGCATCGCGGCTGCATCTTCGACGGTGCGGGCGAATGGTCCGATGCGATCAAGCGAAGACGCAAACGCAATCAGGCCGTAGCGCGAGACGCGGCCGTAGGTGGGCAGCACACCGACAACCCCGCAGAACGATGCCGGCTGACGGATGGAGCCGCCGGTATCTGTGCCCAGAGTGGCGGCAGCCATGTCAGCCGCGACGGCTGCGGCAGAGCCGCCGCTGGAGCCGCCCGGGACGCGATCGGTCGCCAACGGATTCCGGACTACTCCATAGGCGGAGTTTTCGTTCGAGGAGCCCATGGCGAATTCGTCGCAATTGAGCTTGCCCAGCACCACGGCGCCGGCTTCCTTCAGCCGTCGAACCGCGGTTGCGGTGTAGGGCGGCGTATAGCCTTCGAGGATGCGCGAACCCGCGGTGGCAGCCATGCCTTCGATCGCAATGACGTCCTTGATGCCAACCGGCACTCCCGCAAGTGGGCCGAGTGGATCGCCGCGACGCGCAGCGGCGTCCAGATCCTCCGCGGTGCGCAGCGCGCTCTCGGTCTCGACCGAAAGGTACGCATTGATCTCAGGATTCTTTTCCGCAATGCGTTCCAGGTAGCCGCTCACCAGATCCGCGGCTTTCAAGCGGCCCGCGATCACGCTTTCGCCCACCTCGCGCAGCGTCACCGCTGCCGTGTCTCTTGTCGCGATGGTCATCGGCCAATCACCTGGGGAACCTTGAAGAATGTGCCGTCGGTCTCTGGAGCTTCCGCCATCACGGGGCCGCGCTCTAAGCAGGGCACGGGAATGTCGTCGCGCAGCGGCGTCTCTGCGACTGCCTGCACGGCATCCGGAATAATTTCCGTGACCTGGGCCATCGGCGCTATGTTCGCTACATCCAGCTCATTCAATTGCGCGATGTAGCCGAGGATGGCATTCAGGTCGCGGCGCATCGCCGGCAGCTCTTCCGGCGTCAGCTCGAGGTTGGCCAGCGCCGCTACCTGCAGCACCCGCTCTTCGGAAACAGAATGGTCGGAACTCCTGGTCGCTCGTTCAGTCATGGTTTTTTGGGGCATGCAACGGGAGGCCCGGTGGGGCCTCGTCTGGTTTGCTGCGTCTCTTTGAGTATAGAGCGGAGGGAGTAAAGAGCGAATGCGCGAGCCGCGTTTATGCGATCGCGCTGGGCTGCGGCGGCTTTGCCTTGCTGCGGACGAGGCAGACTTCGGCAGTGCGCAGCATCAGGGCCATGTCGCTGGCAAAGGTTGCTCGCTCGGCATAGGCACAATCGAGATTGGTCTTGTACGGAGTGAGTTTGTACTTGCAGAAAGCCTCGATCTGCTCCTCCGGCACCTGCCGCAGCATCTCTTCCTCGCAACGAAAGACCAGCGTCGCCGCGCCGGTGATCCCAGGTCGAAAGGGCATGCACTGCGCCTGACGATGCTGGTGATCGGGCAGCTTGGGCCGAGGGCCGACCAGGCTCATATCTCCGAAGAGGACATTTACGAGCTGCGGCAGCTCATCGAGCTTGTAGCGGCGGAGAAGACGCCCCACAGTCGTGATGCGCCGGTCGCCATGGCGGGTAATGGAGGGGCCTTTGTGCTGCCGGCGGGCTTCCATGGTGCGGAACTTGTAAATCGTGAACAACTGGCCCATCCGCCCGACACGCTCCTGGCGGAAGATCACGGGACCCGGAGAACTGAGCCGCACGGCTACAGCCAAGACGGCAAATACAGGCGAGAAGAGCACGAGGCCGAAGAGAGCCAACGTAAAATCCATGGCCCGGCGTTGAGCGGAAAGCGACCACTCGCTACCGACCGGCAGGGCCGCGACTTCGATCTCGTCGTAGGCTACCGCCTGCGCCGAGCCGCCGCGCATTCGTTCCTCACGATGCGGCGCCGCGCTCTTCCGTGGAAAGTCGTTCCATAAAGGTTGAACGGGAAGGCTACGGGAGGTTTCAAATGAACTCATTCAGTGTCCTTGGATACACTTCTTGCCCCTCTGTTCGGCGTACCGCCGGTCTTTTTCTCCCGGGCGGACGCGTGCTTATCGAGGCCGCATCTCTCTGTTCTGATGCGGCGGGAGAATCGAACATCGGGTTTACCCAAGCTCCAATACTGCATATCGATCATGGCGCACGAAACCGCAGCTACCCGGCCCAAGATAACGGATCCTGTTCATACCCGGCCCTATCTGACACGCAGATAAGGTACATGCTTAGAGTTGCAAAGTAAAAAAACTGCTGCCCGTTTCCAGCCCGAGCATTTGGCGGTGTCCGCCCTTACAACGATCTTCCACGGAAAAAAATCAGCAGGCGCGTTTCAGCAGATTTGATCTTTTCACTACGTGGTCAAAGCAGCATCGAACGGTGAAAGCTCACTACTTTTCAGACATTTACGGTTAGCCAACAATAGACGATACACCAAAACTCGGGGTTTCAACGCCCTTCTTCCACAACCTGAACAATCCGGGGTAACAGGCTCAACTCTGAAAATTCTTCACACCCGGTGTGAATCGTTCTTGTCGCATCCTCCTTCCATACTGCCACGCACTCTTGTAGCCATGCCGCAACACCGGCGGGATCATGGAAATCGACCCGCATGTATTGCCGGGGGTGGCCATTTGCGGTTGCGATTCTGAGTGCCTCCATCGCATCGCTGACATGGCTCCGCTCCGGACCGACGTACAGCACGGGGCTGCCGACCGCCAGAATGTTGTACAGCTTGGATGGATGAATGGTGCCCACCATCGGGCTGCCCAGCACCACCGTCTGCACATCCGCGGCAGATAGCGAGGCGGACAGGGAATTTATCGGCTGATATGCGAGAAACTTGACGTTTGTCAGACCGGCGGAGGCCGCCCTGGCCTGAAGGCGGCCAAATTCGCTGCCACCGCCGACAAATAAAAAGAAGAAGCGGCGATCGGCCCTGAGCCGCTCGGCGGCTTCGATCAGTGTGTCCAGCGGATGCACCGGGCTGTGGTTGCCGGAGTACATCACCACGAACTTGCCGGTGAGGCCGTGTTGGCGTCGGAATGCCGCGCGGCCATCCGCGTCGAAGAACGCGTAGCGGTCCATCGACCAGGGCGGCACCACGTGGACCCGCTCCGGCGCGACGCCCTTCTCCAGCACACGCTCGCGCATGAAGCGGTCCAGCACCACCACGGCGTCGGCGGATTGCACGGTGAAACGAGAGATCCGCTCCAGCAGCCGCGCCACTAAACCAGGGCGCAGCCACCCGGCGGCCAGCGCCTCGTCGGGATTCATGTCCATGACCCAGTAGACGAAGCGCTCGCCGCGCAGGCGGCAGCGCAGTACCGCGAGGGCCGCCACCAGGGGTGGCGATGTCAGCGCGACGACCCGATCCATGCGCCGCGTGGTGAGCACGCGAATGCCCGCGCGAACGAGAAACGTTGCGAAGTCCACGGCGCGCCGCCACTTCGCGCTCTTGCCCAGTCCGGTACCGCCGACCCGCTCAATCTCGATGGCGCCGTAGCGCTCGCGTTTTGCGAAGAGCTGCGAAGGATCGTCATAGGCGCGCCGCGAGGCTAGCACTCGCACCTCATGGCCCCGCTCGGCCAGCGCCTCCGCCAGCGCGGTGAGGTACTGCGCGGTCGCCACCACGTCGGGGTAGAAGGCTTGATTGATGAGCAGAATTCGCATGGCAGGATTGCTTCAGCGGCGGGGCGCGCATTCGAGCGCGTCGCGATAGACGGCGAGCGTCTTCGTGGCGGCCGCTTCCCAAGTGTACCGTCCGGCCTGGGCGCGGCCGGCATCTACCGTAGCGCGCAGCAAGGCAGGGTCCGCCAGCAGGCGATCCAGCTCCGCGCGCAGCGAGCCCTCCAGTGCGGGATCGAAGTAATGGGCTGCATCGCCGCAGACCTCCGGGAGGGACGACGTGCGGCTCACCAGCACCGGACAGCCCGCGCTCATCGCTTCGAGCGGCGGCAATCCGAAGCCCTCATACAGGCTGGGATATACGAACAGCATTGCGCCGCGATACAGGCCGGCAAGCACCGCATCGTCCACGCGCGGCAGCAACGTAACGCGGCCTTCCAGGCCGGAGCCAGCAATCGCCGCCTGCTCCGAGGATGTCCATGCGCCTCCTCCGGCAACCACGAGCCGCATTGCGCCTGCTGCCGGAGCGGCGGCAAATGCAGACAGCAGCGCGGAAAAGTTTTTGTAGGCGCTGCGCGAGCCCAGATATAGCAGGTAAGGCCGAGGATCGCCGTCCGTGAACGCGGCGGCCGCAGGAATCGGCTCGACACCGTGGTACACCAATCGCGTGCGCTCGCGACCGACTCCGTAGAGCTCTTCGAGATCGTATCGCGCAGACTCCGAGACACAGATCACGATGTTGGCGCGCGCGTAAAGGCGCGCCTTGCGCGCACGAATGGCCGCTGCGTTGCGAAAGAGATGCGGGAAGCGCTCCTGCGTGGCGTCGTGATGCGTGGCCACCAGCGCACGATGACGGATTGCCGGCTCTGCGCGCTGGTATGTGGCGTGATAGACGTCGTAGCGGCCGCGCAGCGGCGCAATCGCAGCGGTCCACAGCGCATTCATGCCGTAGCGCGGATAGCCGGGCCGGAGGCGGCTTCTCCACGTGGCGACCCCGATGCCCGAACCCTGGAGACTGCAAAATGGAAGCACGGAGCTTTGGCCGCCGAGCAGCAGATGAATTGAAAGGTCATGGACGCCGCGCAGATGGCGCGCGAGCTCATAGTGATAGCGCGACATGCCGCCCGCGTCCTGCAGCGAAGTCACCTGGTGATCAACGGCAATCCGCACCTGCACTCCTCCCGTGCCGCGCCAGCCGGTTAGCGCGCCGCGTGGTCAGGCGCTCGCGCAATGCCGCGGCCGATAGCCGTGAAAATGCCGGATCGGTATAGCTTCGCTGGTGCAGCACCCGCGCGGCGAGACGCAGGAGGTGCATGCCGCGCTCCAGCGGTCCGCGATACATATCCATGAAATCGCCTTCCGCCGCGAGAAATGTGGCGAAGCGGGCCGGCGTCATCTGGCGATCGTAATCGAGCATCGCCATCTCGTGTTCGAGGGCAAGATTGCTCGCGATGCGCACCGCGAATCCATGCTGGTGCAGCCGGTGGAAGACTTCAATATCGGAGAAGTCGAGCCAGAAACGCCTGCTGTATCCCCCGATGGCCGCGAGTGCGCTGACCCGCAGCAGCGTTCCGCTATTTGCGGCGAATATGGCACGCGTCTCGGTGTAAGGCGCCGCGGGGCGAGGCAGCGGGATATGTTGCGCAAAACGCCACAGCCGCGGCGACATGCAGAAGCTGCCCGCATAGAGGAATGGCGCGACCGCAGCGATCTTTGTGTCGGCGTTCACCTGGCTGGCTTCGCGAAGCATGCCGCGCAGGAACTCCGCGTTGACCGACGTATCGTCGTCAAACAGCAGGAGCCATTCCGCGCCGCGCTCCCGAGCGATGCTCGCCGCGCCGTTGTATGCGCCGCTTACGCCTTCGTTCGTCTCCGGGTGCTGATAGGTGAAGGCAAAGGGCAGCGATGGCTGGGCCGCTTCACTGCTGTTGTCCCACACCAGGATCTCGAGTTGCTGCGCGAGTGCGGGGTGCGCGGCGAACGCGGATGCCAGCCCGGCGAGTGTCCTCGAAGCGCCGGCCGGCTTTCCGTACAGCACGACCACCGCGAGCACGCGCATCATCGCTCCACCTGAGAGGCAGCCAGGTCCGGGCGGCCGCCCATGGCGCTGTTCCATTCTGCGATACGCAGCCGCCGAGTCGTGCCTAGCCGGCGCGTGAATGCGCCGAGGGTTGCGCGACGCACCTCGCGCGACTCGCCGCGACGCATCTGGTTCAGGACACGCACGGCAAGCTGCGCAGTGTACGCCATGCCCGCGATGCGTGATCCGTAGAGGTCCACGTAGGCAGATTCCGCCGCGAGAAAATTGCGCAGCCGTTCGGTGGAGAGCCGCTCACGATAATTCAGCAACGAGAAGTGGTGCTCCAGGCGCAGCGGAAGGACGTACATGCGCCATCCGTGAAGAAAGAGCTGATGATGCAGCCAGCTATCCAGGTGATCGAGCCAGAAGCGCGGGTCGAATCCGCCGATGGCAGCCAGCGCAGCGACACGCAGCAGGGCTGCGGAATTGAACGCGCGCGCCTCGCGGCTGGGCAGGCCGGTGAAATCCGCCGGTAGCGGTTTCGGACGTCCAATGGTTACGTATGCCGGGGACAGAAGCCGCTCGCCCTCGGCAAGGTGCGGCACGATAGCGGCAATGCGTGGGTCGCCGGCGGCTGCGTTGAGTCCGGGTTCGATGGCGGCAAAGAAGTTCTCGGGCAGCACCGTGTCCTGATCCAGCGTCAGCAGCCACTCACCGCCCTTTGCCGCAGCCGCCAAGCGCGCGGCCTCGTACGCTCCGTACAGGCCCTGGTTCGCTGCCGCGCGCTGATACGCGAAGCCTTCAGGCAGCGCTTCGGCCGAATCGCCTGCAGCCGGGCTGTTGTCGTAGATCCAAACGTCACAATCGGCGGAGCGATTTGCGCGGAGCGCCTGTGCCAGCGTCGAGACGGTGGTGGAGTCTCGCGGGCACTGTCCGTATAACACCACGACGGCGAAGATGCGCGGCCGGCCGGTAAAGCTGTCGCCCGCCAAAGGTCAGCTCCGGCGGAAGCGCATTGCCTGCTTGATCTGCGCGTAGCGGTCGCGCAGGCCGGGATCGGTGTCCGCGTAGTTGTACAGGTAGATCATGGTCGCGCGGATGCAGCCGAACATCGTGCCCACCACCAGTCCTATCAGGATGAAGAGGAATGGCTTGGGCCATGACTTCGCCCTGGGCAGCAGGGGCGGGTCCACCATCTGCACACTGGGCGATGCCTTGGCCTCGTCGATGCGCGCCGCCTCGAGCTGCCGCGCCAGCAGATCGAAGAGCGCCTGGTGATACTGCACATCACGCTCGCGGCGGATGTACTCCAAACCTGCTTCGGGAAACTCGCGCTGCGACAGCATGGCGCCATTGGTGCCATGCTGCATCTTGTTCAGTTGCTCGCGCAGCCCGGCAAGCTCGGTCCGCAGGCGAATCACGTCGGGGTTCTGCTCTGTGGAGGACGCCAGCAGCGCGCCGAGCTGCACCTCGTGCGCGGTGATGTTGGCCTGGACATTCGCCTCTTCCAGAATGATGTTCTGCGCCTGCCCGCTCACCTGAAGGACGCCGGTCGCTATTTGCGTCTTCTTCATCGCAACCTCCGCGTCGGCGAGGCGGTCCTTCTCCTGGGCGAGCTGCTGCTCATAGAACTGCCGCCGCTGGCTGGCGGAGCCGATAGCCAGGCGGTTGTTCTGGCGGAAGAGCTCGTCCGCGTAGCCATTTACCAGGGCTACCGCGCGCTTCGGATCGCCGTCTTCCACCGTGACCTGGATCAGGCCGGTCTTGTTGGCGACAAATTTGGAGCGCTTGCGCAGCCGTCCGGCCGCGCCATCGCGATCGGGGATGTGGTAGACATCCTCGAGGTGAAAGCGGTCCACGATGCTGTCGGCGACCAGATTTGTCTGCAGGATGGCGATGTACAGGTCCGCCGGATTCTTGAGGCCGAGATTGCTGCCCACGCCGGCGATCGCGGTCAGCGCGCCGATCTGGCTCAAGAGCGCGGCACTGGACTGCTCCTGTTGCGGCGGCATAATGGTGGCCTCCGCCTTGTAGAGCGTGGGCACGCGGATGATCGCGATGATCGCGATCACAAGTCCGGCCAGCGCCCATCCAAGGATCAGCCACTTGCGCTGGACAAAAATCAGCATTACGTCCAGCAGGTCGAGCCTGCGGACCTTACCGTGCTCAGTCTCGACAATCCTGCTCAATTCGAAATCACCGCGAGCGCCCCGGCGCCGAGGGCTATGGAAGAGAAGAGTTGCGAGAAGTTGAGCAGCGTGCGCATCTTATTGCCGCGATATGTCTTTTCCGGCACCACGATGGTGTCTCCAGGATGGACCTGCGCCTGGTCAAATTCATTGCCCCAGAAGGTCTTCGCGGAATCGCGGCTCAGCACCGATCCGTCCGCGCGGATGACGAAGGCATGGTCCTTGTCCGCGTCGCGATTGGCGCCGCCGGCTTGCTTCAAATAGCCAAACACGCGGCGATTGGGATCGAACAGGAAAGTGCTCTGCTCGTAGACTGCGCCAACGACGTTCACGCTGACAGGCCGAGATGGCACAACGAAGCGATCTCCGTCCTGAACCGGCACGTCGGGCAGGCTGTCTACGCCGGTCGCATTCGGTGTCAGTTGCAGTACGACGCGGCCGCTGGCGCGCAGTTGACGGAGGCGGTTCACCAGCGATTGGGTTGCCGCGGTCGACGCGGCGGTGGCGGACTGGTCCAACGCGGTGACCGAACCGGCAGCGCTTGCCGCGCCCGCGCGACTCGTCGCCAGCTCCAGTTGCGTGACGTAGTCATCGAGCCGCTGCTGCTGCACGATGCGTGTCGACTCGCGGGTCAGCTGCGCACCGAAGAGATAGGCATCCGGCGTCAGCCCGCCGGCGCGTTCCACCAGATGGCGCAGCGTCTCGCCGGGCTCAGCACTGTACACTCCGGCGTGCGCCACTTCGCCCTCGATGCGCACCAGCTTGGTCTGCTCGCTCTGCGGCACGCGGAAGTCGGCCTGCGAAAAGATGGTGACCACGTCATGTGGCTGGAGCTGCAGGTCCTGGCTCGGATCGTGCTCGCGCACCAGCTTGCCCAGATCGAATGGAATCAGTTTGGTCTTTAACGTCTCGGGATCTATGCGTTCGATCACCGCGTAGGACCAGTCGATCTCTGGCGCCATCAACGAGACGTCATTCCGGTATTGTGCCGATGCCGTGTTCTCGGTGCGCGCCATGCGCTGCTCGTCGGCCAGCGAGCCGCCGCCGATCGTATTGCTGTGTGGAATTGTCGTCTGTTGCTCGATCGGCTGGTCCGGCACCGTACCCGGTATCTGTTCGCCCGGCGGCGACAGGTCCGGTGTAGTGGGGTTATAGATCATGTTGGTGGAAGCCGCCGCCTGCGCATTCAGGTCCGCCGCAGATGGCTGAGGGTTGGTGCCGGGAGAAGCGCCGGCGCCAGCCGCGGAGCCTCCCGTCTGGTTCGGCTGGCCGTTCTGCGCCTGCTGCTGATCGTAGAACTTCTTTTCCTGGTCGCGCTGGAGATACAGATAGTATTGGCGCTGGTTCTCTGCCTGGCTGCGACGATACGCGGTAAAACGCTCCGCGTAATCCGGCTCGAACATTGGGGAAGGCAATCCAAGCTGGTTGCGCTTCTGCCAGTAGTCGCGAGTCAGCAGCGCATCGCTGTTCGGCAGCAGATCACTCAGCTTCATGCCCTCATGCCAAGCGAATCGTCCCGGATCGGCGACGTTGCCGCGCAGCGTCACCGTCTGCTCAAAGCTGGGTGACATCGGCAGCACGCGCACAATGTCCCCGTCGTGCATCGGCGTGTTCTGGCCCGCCGTATCCAGGGCAACATCGAGCGCACGGCGGTGTCCGTCCCCGTTCATTCGCTCTACGGATGCGCGCGCCAGAGAGGCGACATTCGAGAGACCGCCGGCCTCCGAGAGGATGTCTCGCAGCGTCGTGTTCTCCGTGCGGTCTTTCAGCTCGTAGATGGCGGGCGAACGCACGCTGCCGTACAGCGCCACCTGCGGTCCCGCGGGGGGAATAAAAATGACATCGCCCGGTAGCAGCGGCACGTCATGCGATTTATCGCCGCTCACCAGCAGGTCGTACATGTCGAAATCGGCAACGGTCTTGCCGTCGCGCCGCAGCAGGATGTGGCGCAGCGATCCTTCGGGGGATGTGCCGCCGGTGGCAAAGACGGCGCTGACCAGCGTGCTGAGCGCGCTGACCGTGTAGCTGCCGGGATAGCGCGCCTGCCCGGTGACAAAGATGCGGATCGGGTGAAGCTGCCCGAGGTTCACCGAGAGATCGAAGTTCTTATAGATGCGACCGACGGCTTGCCGCACCTGCTGCTGCACTTCGCTGTAGGCCAAGCCGCCCACACGGATTGCGCCTACGTGCGGGACGTAGACCATGCCCTCGCGGTCCACCGTCACCTCGGCGTTGAAGTTCATCTGGCCCCAGACGCGTATCAACAACTGATCCCCGGGCCCCACCACGTAGGTTGAGGTCACCGGCACCTGATCCACCGGCGCGAAGGTGCTCGGGCTCTGCAGAAAGAGCCTGGCGCCGTAGATGGGCAGCATCTGGCCCACCGAGGCATAGACCGTCCGCTGGAAGGCGGTGGGCTGGTCCGGCGCGAAGAAGCGCTGGTAATACAGCGGATAGGTGCGCGCCATGTTGCTTTCGGTGCGGCCCCCGAAGCCGTTCAGGTTGTCAATGAAGTTCGGCACCGGCTGCAGATCCATGGACTGCACCGGGCCGGTGTAGTTGGCTCCCGGATTAAAGCCGCCTCCACCGGCGCCATAGGGATTCTGTTGATAAGGATTCTGCGTGTTCTGGTTCTGCTGCACGGACGGCAACTGGAGCTGCTGCTGCTGGTTGGAGTTGCCGGTGGTACCGCCGCAGTAGGAGGTCGTCGGATCGCATGCCTGCGCGGGAGCCGGCGTGGGCTGCAGAAGGATGACCCCGCAGGTAACCGCCAGCACCAGGATTGACGCATATTTCCTGTTCCATGCAGCGACTGTGCGTTCCGATAGGCCTTTCGCTGAAGGGCCCGAAAAGTTTTCGCTGGATCGTTTCAGCCTCCTGGATTGTTTCAGCGACCAGGAAAAATGCGATAAGCGTTGACTCATATTTGCGAATTGCAAGCGGGCCGGTCCTGACATCGAGCCGGCGCGCGACGCTTGTTCACTCCTTAACGATCCTTGGCAGGTCCATCCATAGTGTAGAGCCTATGCGCCCTCCGCGGCGTACTGCTTTCGATATCGCAGGGAAACGGCCGGCTGGCACGGTCAATCACCCGAATGCCCCAACGAGGCCGCAGGCGCCAGCCGGGGCGCTGGACCAGCCTTCCTTGTATGCATTCTCGCCTGGCTGCCGACCAGTTCTTCGCGAGAAGCCGCCATCATGAACAGCACGCACAGAGAGAACGGGCTGCCGAAGCTGAACAGGTAGCGCGTGGATATGTTGTTGAAGAAATACACGATCATCAGGCACCACAGAACCATGTAGAAACGCGTCCAGGCATTGTTCTCGCGGGGCGCGGAAGCCTTCCACAGCAGGACAAATACCCGCAGCATGCTGCCGAAGATCAACCCACCGGCAATCAGGCCGCTCTCAAAGACCAACTGGACATATCCGTTGTCGATGGTGCCCACCATGCGGTCGCCGGCCCGGTAACCGAATCCAAAGAACCACCTGTCCCGGTTCCGCAGGAGCCGGAAGGCGATCTTCCAGATGCCGGTGCGGCCCGACATCCCCGACGTGATACCACGCTGGCTTGTTTTCAGCGCGAGATACTCCGTGATGTAGTCGGTGACATGCTCCAGGCGGTGGTTTGCCAGAAGATACGCCAGCGCAAGCGGCAACAGCATCAATACAACGATGACAAGCAGGTGGGTCACCCGCATCTTCCTGAACCAGCCGCGCGCGACGCCGCGAAGAAACAGCGCACCACCTGCAAGCATCACCGCCGAAAGACTCCCGCGGGACCCGGTAAGAAAGATCAGGCCAAAGGTGGCGGCGGAAAGCGCCACATAGGCCCGCTTCCGCCATGGCCGGTTCTCTTCCATGGCCCGCCACACAACCATCGGAAAAAAGCCCGCGAGGATGAATCCGACGAGATTCGGATGCGCGCGAGTGCCGCCCGTAAAGCGCACACCCTGGCCCGCGAACAGGCTGCCGCGCCCGGACAGCAGGATGATGAAGCACACCAGGAGGCCCGCATCAGAATAGGCGCGAATCACATTGGCGAGGCCGATCTCCTGAAGGACGAGGCGCGCACAGAGAAATACCCCCAGGAAGACAAGCCCATACAGAATCGAATACGTATCATGCGAGGTGTCGGACACCGCCTCGCCAAAGAGCATCCCGGCAAACCACAGCCCGCCGCCGCTGAGGAGATGCTGCAGACGGTGGCCGCGATGGCGTCCGCTCAGAACGAGCAGGCTGCACAAGGCCAGGAGCGCCATGGGCAAGAACTGGATAACGGAGCTCTGCATCTCGTATTGCGCAAAAGAAATGAGGAAGGTCCAGGTAAGAATGGTGCGGATCAGCCACGACAGGGTTATATGTCGCTGTTCTGGAGCAGCGACAATTACTGCCGACGCGCCCCGCTCCATGGCCGCCGCCATGTTCACTGGCTCCTGTCGGCGCGATCAGGGCTTGTTGCCCCTGTTGCCTGAATGTTTGCCTGCATGGCTTTGCCCGATTTTACGCTGAGGCCCCGGAGCGGATGCCATACTGACTAGTCGGCTCCGTGGTATTGCTGATCTTCGGAGTCGATGGAGCTGCTTTTGATCCCCAACCCAGAAGTGACGATCGCGCCGCAGGCACGGCGTCTCAGCCCCACAGCTTCAGCCCACCTGGATTTGGTTCGGGGATTCGCCGCCGCTGCTGTCGCATTTCAGCATCTGCGCGCCTTGCTGGTTTTGGACTGGCCGCAAACTACGGAACACTCCTACTTCGCCGCGCTCTTCTACTTTCTCGGAAAATTCGGACACCCTGCCGTGATCGTCTTCTTCGTCATAAGCGGATACCTCGTCGGCTCAAGCGGAATTCGTTCCATCGAGAAACGTGCATGGTCTCTTCGCCGCTATCTGCTCCATCGTTTTCTGCGTCTCGAAATCGTTCTGCTGCCCGCGTTGCTCATCGGACTGCTGTGCGACACAGTGGGTAGGCATCTGTTCAACTCCTCCCTCTACGACGGAGGATGGCATCTCCTGGTACGTTTCACTCCCATCGATTTGAGTTGGCGTACTTTCCTTGGGAACGCCGCTTTTGTGCAGGACATTCTCGTGCCCACATTCGGCACCAACTCGCCGCTATGGAGCCTCTCCTACGAATTCTGGTACTACGTCCTTTTCGGGCTGCTCGCAACGGCTGCGGTCAGAACAGCACGGCTCTGGCTTCGCGTGCTGATGGCGTTGCTCGCCATCGCAGTGTCCTGGTTTACCGGCTTTGCCATCATGTTTCTGGCACCGCTGTGGTTTCTTGGCCTCGGAATTTATCTGCTGCCACGCCTGCAGCTCTCATACCAGGCGAGACGCCGGCTAGTGGCAGCTTCTACGTTGATCTTCCTCACTTTCGTTGGGCTCACCTACGGTACCCGAGCCCCTGTGGAAGCTCTTACGCGGCCTCTTATGGTCGACCTGGTGACCGGCGTCCTCTTCGCCCTTATGCTGTTTGCCATCCTGCACGCCAATGAAGCGCGGCTGGGATATCGACAGACCGCCCATTGGATCGCCGCCCCCACTTACACGCTGTACACAAACCACATGCCGGCGATGACATTGCTGCTGGCCTGGATTGGCATGCGTCGGCCGCCGACTCCAGCCCGTTGTCTCGAACTGATTGGCTGGTTCATCTTTTTCTGGCTGTATGCATATGGGCTCTACCTGATCTTCGAGTCGCGAACGCAGACAATACGTAACTGGATAGAACCGAAAATTCTTCCCGGGGTCAGGGCATTGAAGCGAAATGGCGTACCCCACGGCGATTCACTCGGTGTGGGCTCCCGTTCTGACTAGAGCCGCAAGAGAGCCCGAACCGCTGTCTGGCATTTGCACCTGCGGTTCAGTATCGTTCGACTATGCTGAACGCCCTGCGCCATATTCGGCGGCATCCTCTGAATCGCAGGACACCGCTCTGGGGCATGGGGCGCTTCCTCCGCTGGCAGATTGCTACCCGGCTGCTTCCCGATGCCGCATTCGCCGTTCCGTTTACCGACCGCGCGCGCCTGCTTGTCTCTCGCGGCATGTACGGCGCGACGCAGAACGTGTATTGCGGCTTGAATGACTTCGAAGACATGAGCTTCCTGCTCCACTACCTGCGGGAGGGCGATACATTTCTCGATATCGGAGCCAATGTCGGCGCCTATACGATTCTTGCCTCAGCGGCCGCCGGCGCGAGCACCTATGCTTTCGATCCGAGTCCCGGGGCATTGGAATCGCTGCGCGCCAATATCGAGCTCAACCGCATTGCCGATCGCGTCCGGGTGGAAGCAGTTGCCGTCGGACGCGCTTCGGGCCGTGTCAAGGTATCGACCAGCGGTCCATCCGCGATGCACCACGTCGGGGCCGATGGCACCTCCTCGATGGTGGAAATGCGTACCATCGACTCGTACAAGCTCCAGCCATCCATCATGAAAATCGATGTGGAAGGCTATGAGGCCGAAGTGCTCGCCGGCGCATCGGAGACTGCCGCTCAGCCGAATCTGATCGCAATCATCACGGAGAATAACGAGGATGGCGGCGCCAAACCGGGAGCGGACGTGCAGAGTGTCTCCTCCTTCATGAGCCAACATGGCTTTAGGGCTGCCACCTACGATCCCTGGCGGCGCAGCCTGGCTCCCAAGCACACGCGTTCCGACAACACGCTCTACGTTCGCGACCTGGAAAGAGTCCAGAGCAGGCTCTCGACGGCGAGGCCCTTTCGAGTTTTTGGGCGCTCTATCTAGAAATTAGAACCGCGGATCATTGAACCCGGGAATCTCACTCTACTGTCAGGTTCAACGTGACGCTGCGCGTTACACCCGGCGCGCCCGCTCCTACCGTAATCGTATAGACGCCCTGAGTGCCGCCGCCGTCACTCCCGCCTCCGCCCGCCGTGCCGCCGTTGATCGAGAGGCCGCACCCACTCAGCCCCAGGCACATGACGCCGGCCAGGAGGAGCATGGCGCAACGGACGCGAGCAACGGCCCATCGGCGCCTGCGCCACAGCACCAAGCAGGCCAACGTTGCCCCGGCTGCAGAGCCTTTCTGCCATGGCATCGGCCGCGAATGCGCTGCCGTGGTTGTGGTCGCTACGGTCACCTGGATGGTCGCTGTTGCGCCGTTGCCTGCCATTGTTACTGCCGATGGATTCGTCGCACAGGTACTTCCCTTTGGGGCGCCCGCGCAGGTCAGCGTGATCTGCCCGGCGGATGCGCCCACAGGCGTCAGCAGAAGCTGATAGGTGGCGCTGCTTCCTCCGGGTATGGTGCTGCTCGACGCGCCCTGCACGCTTAACTGGAAATCCGCGCCGATGCCGGAGACCGGCACGGTGAAGGGGGCGCTTGCCTCGGTCGCGGTGACCGACACCGTACCCTGCTGCACTCCCGTAATCAGCGGCGCAAACGTCACCATCACGGTACAGCTTGCGCCGGGCGCGACGGTTGTGCAGGCATTGCCGGCAATCGCGTAGCCCTGGCTAGCCGCCACTGTGATTCCGCTCAGCGGAGATGTGCCGGTATTGATCACCGTCAGAGTTTGCGCCGAAGAAATCGAGTTCACTCCCTGCGCTCCGAAATCGAGGCTGGTGGGTGAAAATGTCGCCACCGCGCCACTGCTGGTGGCGGGCGGCACGCCGGTGCCGCTCAGGGCTATGGATTGTGCGCCGAGCGTGTCCTGCAGCGTGATCTGGCCGCGCTCCGTGCCGACTGCCTTGGGGGTATACACCACCTGCAGCGCGCAACTGCTGTGCCCGGGCAGCGAAACGCCGCACAGGTTGCTCACCGCGAAGTCTCCGGTGACCTGCACCTTGATGTTCGTCAGCGCGCCGTCTCCGGTATTTGTCACCGTCACCTGCTGAGCCGCGCTTGTGGTCCCAATCGCTTGCTCCGAAAAGATCAACGACGTGGCACTCAGCGTATCCGTGGGACCGGTCTGGCCATTGCCGCTCAACAGCGCCGTCTGGATCCCGGCATCGTCGGCGGCTACGAGGCTTCCCGACGCCGCCCCGGAGATGGTCGGCGTGAACACGATGCCAACGGTGCAGCTCGTATTTGCTGCGAGCGAGTTTCCGCACGTATTCGCAGAAAGGCTGAAAGGTCCGCTGATGGTGAGAGGCTTCAACCCCGCCGGGTTGCTGCCGGTATTGGCAACGGTGAGGTATTGCACGGCGCTAGTCTGGCCAATGCGCACGGAGCCGAAGTCCATGCGCAGCGGCGTAAGGACGATGGCGGCCGGCTGCGTGCCGACGCCTTCCAGGTCTGCCGAGAGCGAGCCGTTATCCACGTTGGCCGCTATGGTCAGCGTGGCGCTGCGCTGGCCCACCGCAGTCGGCGCAAACACAATAGACATCCCGCAGCTTGCGCCTGCCGCCAGGCTTGCCGGGCATCCGCTGTTCACCACAAAATCGCTGTTGGTTATGGAGGGCGGGCCCAGCGTCAGGTTCGTGAGCCCTGTGTTGCGCACTGTCAGGGTCTCTGAGGCGCTCGTGCTGCCCACGGCCTGCGGAGCAAAGTTCAACGGTGTCGGCGTTATGGTGGCGCTGGCGGTGGAGGTCTTGATCGCGATGCTTGCCAGCTCAGCCTGCCACACGCCGCGGCCTTTGGTGCCTGCGCGGAGCCAGGTCTCACCGGAGCTGTCCACCGCGTTCAGCGTGGTTACCCGGACCGGCGGCAGCCCCGCTCCATACAGGCTCCAGCAGTTCTGCGTGATGTCGCCGCATTGCGTAATCGACGTAGTGACATAAACACCGATGTCGGTCCCCAGATACACGATCGCGGGGTTTTCCGGGTCGATGAGTATCGCGTTCACCGGCGCGTTGGGTAGATTGCTGGTCAGGTTTACCCAGTGGCCGCCTCCGTCGGTGCTGCCGTAGACCAGCGGCACATCCGGCCATGGGAGGGGGGCGGGGCCGAGTCCGCCAAAGGAGCCGATGCCTACATATACGGTCTGGCCCGAGCTGTCTGTGGGATCAACGGCAATCGACGAGATGCGTGCGCTCGCCCGGTTGAACATGTAGCCGTCGCTTTGACCATTGATCACCGTGCCGGTTGTGATGTCGCGCCAGGTCGTAGTCGAGGCGACGGATGCCGGCGTGACCAACGCAGTCAGCACGTGACCGGCATGAACGATGGCGCCGTCGCCCGCTCCCGCGAGCCCCACATAGATTCGCTCTGCCTGGTCGCCTCGGCCGGAGATCGCGCCGGTAGCCGCTATCGCGCTCACCTGCGTATTGCCGGACTGGCAGACCGACGCGACCTGTCCATCGAGCATGCCGCTCAACGCGTTCGCGGAGGTCCAGTTCTTGCCGTTTGCCGGTCCTCGCCAGACCCGGCAGGTGGCCACCATGATGCGGCTGGAGTCCTCCGGATCGAGCGCCCAGACCGCCGGAGCGCTCAAGGCAGATCCATCGCCGCCTACCTGCGCGTTGCCGATCAGCGATCCTGCGGGAAAATCGCCCGGGCTGCACGAGGCGCCCAGCGAGCATCCGGTGATTGATACACCAGGACCGGAGGTGGTGTACCACGATCCTGCGCTCGAGCCCCAACTCGCCTGCGCGTAAGCTCCCTGCCCGCTCTGCAGCAATTGCCATGCGCCGCTTTGGCCGCCTTCTGTTCCCGCCAGGCCTGCTCCAGCCATCAGCAGATCGGGATTGGACGGGTCCGCGGCGACGGAAGTGACCTCTGCCAGCGAGCCGAGCGCCGTGTTCAGGTTGTCGAAGTGCGTCGCATCATCGGCCGAGCAGGCCGGCTGCTGCTGATTCACCGCATCGCGGCTGCGCCACAACCCGCGGTCATTGCCGAAGTAGAGAGTCGCAGTGTTCGGCACCCAGGCCACGCTGTGCTGGTTTGCGCCCACTAGAGACGCTGTCGCGCATTGGGTGACGTTGGTCGCATTGCGCCACATGCATCCCGCGGCCAGGCTGCAGCGGAAAATGTCTTGCGTGCCGGCGAAGAGCAGCGTGTCCGCGCCGCTGGGAATTGCCTGCAGCAACAAGGCATGGCTCGATCCGGAGATCACGCCGGTGCTGGTCTCGAGCGCGGTGTTATTGATCTTTGTCGCGAAGACCGCCGCGGGCGTGGAGCAGTTCCCGCCGGAGGCTGCGCACACGTCCTGCCACAATCCGCTGTCGCGATCAGACTGGTCTACCGCCATAGCAAACATATCGCCGGTTGCCGGCTGCACCGCCAGAGCCGCGCTGTAGATGGGGCAGTTCTGCGAGCCCACCGGCGAGCTCGCCGGA
>DASVAI010000091.1:0-3263 GCA_036376445.1 Acidobacteriaceae bacterium | reverse complement strand
TGATTGCATAACGACGTCGGCTCCTCGGCTAGCGGGGTAAGCTCTTGGTGGATAAAGCCAGGGCTCCCGCATGGAGGAAGGAGCCAACGTCATGATCATGATAGGTTGCGATTTTCATCCCGGGTTCCAGGAAATTGCGCTGCTGGATACAGGCACGGGTCGGCGGCGGCAACACTGGCTGAGCCATGCTTTTGGGCTGGCGCATGTACGCGAGTTCTATGGCGGTCTGCCGAAGCCGGTCCGGGTCGGTCTGGAAGCCAGCGGTTACAGCCTGTGGTACGAGGAGATGCTGGAAGATCTGGGCATCGAGCTGTGGGTAGGCGATCCGGGTCAGATCCGCAAAGCAGCGCCACGCAAGCAGAAGACGGACCGCAACGATGCCCGGCTGCTGCTGCAGTTGCTCGAAGAGAACCGTTTTCCGCGCATCTGGGTGCCGGACAAGGCCACGCGCGATCTGCGCCAACTGCTGATGCACCGCCACAAGCTGGTCACGATGCGCACGGCCATCGGCAACCAGCTGCAGGCCATCGCCATGAACCGCGGTCTGCAAAAGAAGAAGGGACTGTGGACGAAGGAAGGTCGCCAGCAACTGAAATCGCTGGAGCTGCCGCACTGGACCAAACGGCGGCGCGATGAACTGCTGGCCTTGCGCGAGCAGTGGGATCAGGAGATCGCCGAGCTGGATGAGGTGGTTGCGCGCCAGGCCGAACGGAATGCTGACGCTCGCTATCTGATGCACCACCAGCGCGGCGTTGGTCCCATTACCGCGCTAGCTGTGGTGCTCTCGCTGGGTCCGGTCGAGCGGTTCGCATCGGCAAGGAAGGTGGCCAGCTACGCGGGCCTGATCCCGACCGAATACTCCAGCGGCGGTAAACAGCGCCTCGGCCACATCAGCAAGGAGGGCAACCCCTTCCTACGCTGGTTGCTGGTCGAGGCCGCCACCCTGGCCGTTCGTTACGATCCGGAGATGAAACGCATGTACTGGAGGCTGGTCGAGCGCCGCGGCAAATCCATCGCCAAGGTGGCCATGGCCCGCAAACTGCTCGTCCGCCTCTACTGGATGTTGCGCCGGCGACACCAAAGCCACCTGGGTCGCCCAAAGAAAAGCGCAACCGCGTCGCAGGGGAGCTCGGGGCTTGACATGGCCGATCTTCCGAGCCGAGTCGTTGAGTGAGCACCCTGCCTCTCGCGCAAGCGGGAGTTCAAATCAGTAATCCTGGTCGCACGCTGTGACCGTAGACAGATGGATGGGGACGCGAGTCCTCGATGATTTAACCGACGACGCAAGATCAACATCATGCAGTCCCTGGCCGAATCCGAACTCGCCGCTATGGAACGAAGCTCAGAAAAAAACTCTGTGCTTCGTTCCCGGCTCAAGCTTACGGTCGTGGGGAACGGCGTCAAGGGTCCAGATGAACGCCAAACTACGGCGCCCTTGACCCCGCTCCCCACGACAACGCCCTACTCCGCCCTTGACAACAGCCGACGTCGTTAGAGATGTCAAGCCGCTCTTCAGCACTTTTGCTTCCAACCCACTCATTCCATTGCGCAAAAAAATTCAGCAGATTTGCCGATAAATTCCGCTCACGGCGCACAATGGAATTGAAGACAATCCGCTTCACAAGACCTGCCCATGGGATCAGTTCTGTGCCTCTCTACGTCCCAGCCCCATTCTCTGGTCCCTGGTTCCTTTCTTTTCAGGAATTTACAGACAAACCCAATGCTGTGAGGAATTTGCCGCCGCGCCCCGGCGCAAGCCCAATTACTAGAGCAATTTGCCGCCAGTGGATGGGGGGGAGGGGGTCGATGAGAAGCGCTTCCGCCCGCCGTGCTTCGATAAGAGGTGTACCCCGAAGCTGCTCTACCTGAGCCCCGCGGCCTTCCGCTGAGCCGCCGCCTTCTTGGCCGCATACTGCTGGAGTTCGTCAACACTGACATTGCCACTCGGAGCATTGGGATCGTTCCGGGTTGGAGCGACGTAGATCTGACCGACCTCGGTGATCGCCGCGACGCCGTCCTGCTTCGCCTGGCTCATCTTCGGCAACGCATACGAGGAAAGCAGAGCAATGGCTACAAGCCCAAAAACGAATTTCGATTGAGGGTCGTTCATGCTGGGTAGTATGGCGGTTCGATACGGAACAGAAAACATCTCCGACGCGGACGCAAAGGTAATCCGCAGTAATCTCCATGGCCGCTTCACCGGTCCAAGTTGAGGGGCTCGAGGGCCCCTGGTGGTCCGATGATTTCCGACCGCAAGTAGGCTTGTGCCCCGTTCATCGCCGTTCGCGATGAGCGGACCTCCAGGCACAGTCCGGCAGCCTTGGAATGAAATAATGTGCAGGTATGCGCACTGCTCTCTCCTTCACGCCCCTCGCCCAGTTCGAAACTGAACTCCTCGCCGTTACCGCCATCGACACGCAGACAGCCAAAGGCAGCGAAGCCAAGCCCCAGCCGGTCCTTCTAACCAGCGATGAAAAAGTGCGCGCCGCCGCCGCCGCGGTACTGTCCAGCGGCGAGTACAAGGCCGCGCCGAATGAGACAGTGCTGCTGCATGCGCCTGCAGGCCTGGCAGCGAAGCGCCTGCTCATCGTGGGCTTGGGGAAGAAGGCCAAGGCCGCCCTACACGCGGTTCGCAATGCGGCAGGAACTGCCGTGCGCTACACGAAGCCTCGCGCCATCCGTACGCCAGCCTTTGCCCTCCCCGAAGCGCCTGGCGATCTCAATCTCGATCTGCCGGCCGCCACTTGCGCCAGGGCCGCCGTCGAAGGCGCCTTCGTGGGTGACTTCGACCCCGATACCTACCGCAGCGAGCGAAAGGACGTGAGTGTCCAGGCTTTCACCCTCGCAGCACCGGCGTCTGCCGATCAGACCGCAATCCAGAGAGCCTTCAACGAAGGCGTGATCATCGGCGAAAGCCAGAACTTCGCCCGCTCACTGGTCAACGAGCCTGGCAATAAATTGACCCCGACGATCCTCGGCGAACGTGCCGCGCAAATGGCCTCCGAAGTCGGCCTCAAGTCTGAGACCTACTCCACCGACAAGCTCCATGAGCTGAAAATGGGCGCCTTCTGGAGCGTCTCTCAGGGTTCCGCCGAACCACCAGCGCTCATCGTTCTCAAATATGAGCCCGAAGGCATCACCGACGGCCCCATCCTTGGCCTTGTCGGCAAAGGCATAACCTTCGATACCGGCGGCATCTCCATCAAGCCCGCCGACAACATGGAGAAGATGAAATACGACATGGCGGGGGGTGCCGACATGAT
>DASVAI010000325.1:0-6124 GCA_036376445.1 Acidobacteriaceae bacterium | reverse complement strand
GGCGTCGGCAGCATCCACGACTTGAACCCGACTCCGGCACAGTACAACACCATTCAGCGATGGGTGATCGCGCACAGCCGCCTCGGCATCCCGGCGCTGTTCATTGAAGAGGGCCTGCATGGATTCGATACCGGAACGGTATTTCCCGCGCCCATCAATCTGGCGGCCACCTGGAATCCGCAGATCGCCCTTGAGACGGGGGCCACCATCGCGGCAGAGGCACGCGCGACCGGCGTCGGTATGATTCTTGCGCCCGTGCTCGATGTGGCTCGCGATCCTCGCTGGGGCCGCGTGGAAGAGGACTTCGGGGAAGATCCCTACCTGACTGGCCAGCTTGGGCTTGCATACGTGCGCGGAGCGCAGGGCACAAATCTCGATACGGATCACACGGTGGCCGCCGAGCCGAAGCACTTTGCGGGTCACGGCTCGCCGGAGGGCGGCACCAACACGTCTCCGGTTCACATCGGCGAGCGGGAATTGCGCACCGTGATGCTGAAGTCGTTCGAGCCCGCATTTCGCGAGGGTCACGCGATGGGCGCGATGGCGGCCTACCACGAGATCGACGGCATTCCCGTCACCGCGGACCCACACTTGCTCAAGGGCATTCTCCGCAATGAATGGGGCTTTCGGGGATTCGTGCTTTCGGACCTTGGCGCCATCGAGCGGCTCTATACCGTCCATCACGTGGCTGCTTCGCCGAAGGAGGCGGTGTGCCTGGCGATCCGCTCCGGTGTGGATATGCAGTTCTACGACTTTCCACATGATGTGTTTCAAAAGGCTCTCATTGACTGCGTGCACGAGGGAACGCTCGCGCAGTCAGATCTGGATCGCGCCGTTCGCTGCGTTCTTGGCGTCAAGTTTGCGCTGGGACTCTTCGATCATCCCTTCGTCGATCTTGATCTGAATGCTCGCATGCATCGCGCGCAATCGCATCTCGCGCTCTCGCTGGAGTCGGCGCGCGAGTCAATGACGCTGCTGAAGAATGACGGTGATCTGCTTCCGCTCTCAAAGTCGTTACAGCGCATTGCCGTGATCGGACCAAATGCGGATGTCGCGCGTTACGGCGACTATGAGCGCGAACAGAACGGTGAGCACGTCAGCCTGCTGGACGGCATTCGCGCCATGCTTCCGAAGGCAGTTGTGAGTTTCGATCCGGGCAAGGACATCAACGCGGCCGTTGACGCCGCGAAGCATGCCGATGTCGTGATCCTTGGGCTAGGCGAACGGCAGGGCATCTCCGGCGAAGGCTTCGACCGCAGCAGTCTTGATCTGACGGGCAATCAGGAGCAGCTACTCGAAGCCGTGGCGGCTACTGGGAAGCCGGTGGTGCTTGTGCTGGAGAATGGCAGGCCGCTTACGATCGGCTGGGCCAGACAACACGTGCCGGCGATTTTGGAAGCGTGGTATCCCGGTGAGTTCGGCGGCCGAGCTATTGCAGAAACGCTCTTTGGCGACAACAACCCTGCCGGCCGGCTGACGATCACCTTTCCGCGCAGCGTGGGCCAGCTTCCCGATTTCTATAACAGCGATCCCTCCCGCATTCACAAATATGTGGACGACGACGGAAAGCCGCTGTTCCCCTTCGGCTTTGGGCTGAGCTACACAACATATCTGTACGACCATTTGGTAGTAAACGCGGCACCCTCCGGAAGCACGGGGCCCATAAAGATCACCGTGAATGTGACGAATAGCGGGAGCCGCGAAGGCGATGAAGTCGCGCAACTTTATCTTCGCGAAAGCGTGACAAGTGTGGAGACACCCGCCCGTTCACTCGCCGGCTTTTCACGCATTCACCTCAAGCCTGGAGAGACGAAGACGGTGGTATTCAGCGTGCCTAAGTCGCAGCTTGCGGTGTGGAACGCGGAAGGGAAGTGGGCCATCGAGCCGGGCCAGGTGACGGCCTGGGCGGGCGGATCGTCTGAGGCATCGCTTACTGCGCGCTTCCAGCTTGTGCCCTGAGAGAAGAAATGCCCGGTCATTTCGACCGGGCATGTTGTGCATGAAGTGAGTGCTTCTATTTCGGCTCCGGGCCGTCCTCCTGCGGGACTTCCTTGCCTTCGCCAGGGAAGGGCCAGTTCCGTTCCAGCGGCTGGGTTGCTTCGCGCACATTCTTCGGAACCTTGTTGATCTTCAGGTTCTCGAGAACATGTACGCCAAGCTTGCCTGCGCTCGCAACGTCGATATCGCCATCGTGGTCGAGATCGGTGGCGATGAACTGCGTGCCCGCACTGGCTGTGCCGTTGACTGACAAGCCATAGCGAAGGAAGAGGGGATCGGCTGTTGGGTCGGCGATCCGCATGGTGTCCATCGCGCCCTTCGTGCCTTCCCCACCGGATTTCGCAGCGTCAAGTTGGGCCTTGGTCGGCAGCTTGTACGCGTAGACGACGACGGGATCGTAGGATCCCGGGTCTTCGCCGGAATGGCCGCGATAGCGCTTGCCGGTGATCAACTCGGGCGTGCCGTCATCGTCGACGTCGGCCAGCAGCAGCGCGTGCGACTGCGAGAACGACTCGTCGATCGTGTGGCGGATCCACAGCGGCTTCTCTGTAGTTCCGGCCTGCTCCAGCCAGTACAGGCCGTAGCCATGGCCCTGCCCATAGATCAGGTCCATCTTGCCGTCATGGTTTACGTCGTAGCCGAGGATCGGGAAGCCGGTGTCGCCGATGTCCCAGTCGCCATGCCACTTCCACTGATCGCTATCGGCATTGACCTGCTCGAACCAGCCGTGCGTCGTAAGCACGTCGGCCTTGCCGTCGCCGTTGATGTCGGCCATACCAATGCCGTGCCCGTCCTGCTCGCGGCCGCCCAGGTGGTGCACCGCGGGCTTCGCCTTGCTGAAGTCGATCCAAATCACGCCGCCGCGGTTGTAATGCGCCAGCGCCAGGTCCGGCTTGCCATCGCCGTTGATGTCGGCGAAGGCGCCGCCCTCGGTGTCATAGCTGTCTGTGATCTTCTCGGCCTTCCACATCGTGCCTGCGGCGGTGGCTTTTAGTCCCGGGTTGTGATACACCCAGACGCCGTTGGAGATCCAGCCGGTGGTGACCAGGTCGGGCAGGCCATCGTGATCGACGTCCACGATCCACTCGCCGCAGTCGGAGACGAATTCATTGTGAATGCCGACCGTGCGGAACTGGTGGCGTTTCCATTCGCCGCCATTCGCGCCGGGATTTTCGTACCAATACGCGCCGCTGAGCAGATCGGCAAAGCCATCGCCGTTCATGTCCAGCAGCGAGATGCCTTCGGCATGATCGTTGCCGAGGCGATGGGAGAGGAATGCAATCCGCGGCTGGCCGCCCGGGCCGTTGCCGGGGTGCTGCATGCGGAATTCGGTGGCCTTTCCCGGCTCTTGGGCATGGCCAAGTGCCGGGATAAGCAGAGGCAGAGCAATGAGGGGCGCAAGATGCCTGAACGAAATCATCATTCTTCAATTCTCCGGGTTAGCTACGCTCGAGTTTCATCGTCTCGGGGTTCCAGTGGACAACCTCGCCCTTTTCTATGCTGAGATTGCTGAGCAGCGCCGCGCCTGCCGCACGGAAGCCGAAAACGGCGTCCTCTACTACGGGCTGGCGGCTGCGGACCGAGTTGAAGAAGTTATGGAAGTGATCGTAGCTGTCGCTGTAACCCTCCGGCGCGGTGAACTTCTGCACGTTCTCCGGCAGAGGACCGCTGAAGTGCTTCTCCGGATATTTCGTGCGGTATTGGTCGATGTACTCCTTCTGCATCGCCTCCGCGAAGGTGGAAACGGTGTAGCCGGGCTCGCTCTCCGGGGGTGTGCGTGTAACCGACACCGTGTTGCCGCCGATAGTCATCAGGCCTTCAGAACCAGTGAACAGGAAGCCTTCGCTCTCCTCGCCACCATCCACGAAGTTAACGTGCAGGCTCAGGTTGAAGCCCTCGGGATAGTCGAACAACGCGAGCATTACGTCATCGGCATCGCGGCCGTCCTTCCAGTAGCGGATCGCCCCGGTCGCCATGGCACGAGTGGGTCCCTGCGCGCCAGTGATGAAGTGCGTGCCGCTGAACAGATGTACAAAAAGATCGCCCGCGACGCCGGAGCCATAGGCCTTCCATTTGCGCCACTGGAAAAAGTGCTCCGCGTTCCAGGGAATCTTCGGCGCGCTGCCGAGGAAGCGCGGCCAGTCGCAGGTGGTGGTGTTGGCATCGAGCGGGATGGAGTAATTCCAGGCGCCGATCGAGGAGTTGCGGTCCCAGTAAGCGCTCACCATGTTGAGCTTGCCGATGATGCCCGAGGCGAGCAGTTCCTTGGCCTTGGCGTAGATGACGGAACTGACGCGCTGGCTGCCGACCTGGATGATGCGATTGGTGGAGCGCGCCGTCTCGATGATCTCCGGACCGTCGGGATAGACATGGATCATTGGCTTTTCAAGATAGACGTCCTTGCCTGCCTTCATCGCGTCGACGGCTGCGGTCTTGTGCCAGTGGTCCGGCGTCGCGATCAGCACCGCGTCCACGTCTTTGCGGGCCAGGATCTCGCGGTAGTCGCGAGTAGTGAAGACGTCCGGTCCCCACAGCTCTTTGCAGTGCGTCAGGCGGCCGTCATAGCAGTCGGCGGCGGCCACAAGCTTGACACCGGGCACCTGCACGGCGATACCGGTGTCGTGCTGCCCCTGGATGCCTGCGCCGATCAGCGCAAGCTGAATGTTATCGTTCGGCGACCGCGGCGCCGGAGCCTGCGCAAGCAGAGGTTTCAAACGTGTGGCGGTCGCGGCCATGGCAGCAGCTTGGATGAACTTTCTGCGATCCAGCATCGTCAAGGATGTCTCACTTTCCCGATGGAATTTTGCGGTACGGCCGGAGCGAATCGAGCATCGACGCGGGGAATCCAGCGTTCGGATTACGAATCGCGCAGCAGCAGAAACCGTTACCAACGATACACGATGCCGGCCTGGGAGGAACCTTCGACGGAAGGCGGGTCTTTTCCGGGCCTGTCGAAGCAGAGCGCGCCCTCATGGTTTGACAATGCGTGTCCTTGAACCGTAGATTGCAAAGCGCGCTTTGGCGGGACATATTTCGAGGCCACAAAGAAATCTGCAGTGGGTCAGCATACGATGCCGTTTTGCCTCTCGAACAAGACTGCTGTTGTGATCGGCGGGACATCAGGCATCGGGAAGGCCATTGGGTTTGGGCTGGCAAAGGCCGGCGCTGCCGTCGTTGCTGCCTCGCGCTCCGAGCTGGATACCACAGACGTAGCTCAGGCACTCCGCGCATTGGGCGTGCAGACCGTACAGTGCACAGTCGATGTATGCAGCCGCCAGTCCGTGCAGGCGCTTCACGACGCCGTGATGCAGGAGTTCGGAACAGTCGACATTCTCGTCAACTGCGCCGGAATAACGCAGCGTGTTCCGACGCTCGAGTGTACCGAGGATGCGTGGCAAAAAATTCTTGACGTGAATGTAACCGGCACGCTCCGGGCCTGCCAGATCTTTGGGCGCTCGATGAAACAGAAGGGACACGGCCGGATTATCAACATTGCGTCCCTCTCAACATTCGTCGCCTTTCAGGAGGTTGCCGCATATTGCGCAAGCAAGGCTGCTGTCGGTGCGCTGACTCGCTCGTTGGCCGTGGAGTGGGCGCCGTACGGAATTCTTGTCAACGCAATTGCGCCGGGCATCTTCCCAACCGGCCTGAATGAGAGCTTGTTGCAGTCGCGGCGCGGGCAGGAGTTGCTGACGCGCACACCCATGCGACGTTTCGGCCATCCGGATGAAGTGGTATCGACCGCGGTCTATCTCGCTTCGGACGAAACATCCTTCACGACCGGCCAGATCATTGTCGTGGATGGAGGCATGCTGGCCAGCGGAGTGAATCAATGAGAGCGCTGATTCGTAACAACGGATCGCGCGGCCACGGCGAACAGCGGCGGTATCTTGAGCACGCCTATGTCGAAGCTGCATCGAGCGAACTGACCCGCGATATCAATCGCGACATCATTCTCGAACGCATCCGCGCACTCCAGCCCATCTCCCGCGTGCAACTGTCGCGAGCCTCCGGACTGCAGCCCAGTACCGTCTCGTCCATCGTCGATCAGTTGCTGAAAGAGCGATGGATCGAAGAGGGCACGAGCGTGAAGACGCGCCGCGGCCGCCGCCCCACGATGCTGTGC
>DASVAI010000081.1:0-14509 GCA_036376445.1 Acidobacteriaceae bacterium | reverse complement strand
TTCTATGAGTTGACGGTGAGCGGCCGGAAGCGGCTGCGCGAAGAGACGGATGGATGGAACCGGCTGGCTGGCGCGATTGCGGCGGCGCTGGCCGCTCGACCGGAGGAGATATGAGCTGGCTCGGCTGGTTGCGCGCACGCGTGGGGCGTTCGCAGGGTAACGATGCGATCGATGACGAACTGCGTTCGCATATCCAGCATCGCGCAGACGACCTGGAGCGCAGCGGGATGCCGCGCGCGGAGGCGGAGCGGCGGGCCCGCGTGGAGTTCGGCGGCTACGAGCACTATCGCGAGGAGAGCTACGACGCGGTAGGCAGCCACTTCTTTGAGCGGCTGGCGCAGGACGTGCGCTATGGGCTGCGGGTGCTCGGCAAGTCGCCGGGATTTACTGTCACCGCGATGGTGACACTTGCGCTGGCAATCGGAGCGAATGCGGTGGTGTTCAGCCTGCTGAATGGGCTGGTGCTTCGCCCGCTGAACGTGCCGGGAGCGGAACGGTTGGTGACCATCGAGCAGCGAGATGACGGATCGCCCCCGGTGCAGTCCTATCCGGACTATTTGGATTTGCGGGAGCGGAACCGCAGCTTCGAGGATGTAGTGGCATACCAGATCTCGCGCGCGGGGCTGGACACGGGAGGCCACGCCGTCCCGGTGTGGCTTTATGAAGCGAGCGGTAACTACTTTGACGCGCTCCGCGTGCAGCCATATATGGGGCGGTTTTTTCACGAGTCGGATCAGCATGGCGAGAACAGCAGTCCTTATATCGTGCTGAGCTATGCGTACTGGCAGAGCCACTTTGCGGCGGACCCGGGAGTGGTGGGACGCGCGGTCCGGCTCAACAAGCATCCGTATACGATCCTTGGCGTGGCGGCGCGCGAGTTTCGCGGGACAGAGCTGTTCTTTACGCCGGACTTCTGGGTGCCGCTGGTCGACCAGGAGCAGGTGGATGGCTGGAGCATGCTGAAGTCGCGCACGGGCCGCGGCACTGAGGTGATCGGGATCCTGAAGCCGGTCGTGACGCCGGCGCAGGCCTCAGCGGACCTGGATGCGGTGGCCGCGTATCTGAAAAAGACATACCCGAAAGAGGACGACTCTATCGGCTTCAAACTCGCGCGGCCGGGACTGGCGGGAGACATGCTGGGCGGGCCAGTGCGCGCGTTTCTTGGCGGACTGATGGCGCTGGCGGTGTTGATCCTGCTGGCTGCGTGCGCGAATCTCGGAAGCCTGTTTGCGTCGCGGACGGCGGATCGTTCGAAGGAGGTGGCTCTCAGACTGGCGCTGGGCTCGAGCCGCAGGCGAATTCTGCGCCAGTTGCTGACGGAGGCGATTATGATTTCGCTGGCCGGAGGCACTATGGGGCTAGCGGGAAGTGTGGCGCTGCTGCGCTGGTTGAGCGCATGGCAACCGCTGACGACGTTTCCGGTGCGTGTGCCGGTGAATCCGGATGCGCATGTGTACTGGCTAGCGCTGCTGCTGGCCGTGGTGAGCGGATTGCTCTTCGGTATTGTGCCCGTGCGGCAGGTGTTCCGCGCGAATCCGTATGAGGTCGTGAAGGCCGGATCGAGCATTGGAATGGCGCGGCGGTTTACGGCGCGGGACCTGCTGCTGGCGGCACAAATCGCGATCTGCGCATTGCTGGTGACGGCATCGCTGGTGGCCGTGCGCGGACTGGCTCGATCGCTGAAGAGTAACTTCGGATTTGAGCCGCGCGGCGTAATGCTGGTCGATACCGATCTGGACATGGCCGGATACAGCGGCGACAAAGTCGCTCCGATGCAGCGAAAGCTGATCGATACGGTGTCGACCATACCCGGTGTGAGCGCAGCGGGTATCGTGGACCGGCCGCCGCTTTCGCTGGGGTGGAGTACCGACGCTGTATTCAAGGACAGCGTGACGGACATGCGGATGTCGAACGCAACTGCAGATGCTGCGAATTTCCGCATCAGCCCTGGGTATTTTCGTGCGGCGGGAACCGTATTTCTTGCCGGGAGAGACTTTAGCTGGCAGGACGATAAGAACTCGCTACGCGTCGCGATCGTGAACGAGGAGTTCGCCCGCAAACTGTTCGGTACGACAAGCGGGGCCGTAGGCGGATACTTTCGAGCGGACGGGGTCCGTATCCGTGTTGTCGGATTGATAGAAGACGGGAAATACAAATCGCTGACGGAGGATGCGCAACCGGCGATGTTCTTTCCCATCCTGCAGGTTTCGACAAGCTCAACGGCTCTCATCGTTCGGTCCAATGGCGATTCCGAGCAGTTAGGCGCTGCATTGCAGGACACCATCAGCAAGCTGGATCGCGGGCTGCCCTTCACGATCAAGAGCTGGACAAGAGAACTGGATGCCGTGCTGTTTCCGTCGCGGGTGGCGACTATTTCGCTCGGTGTGCTGGGGCTGCTGGGCGCGATGCTGGCGGTGACGGGCATCTTCGGGATGGCTGCCTACTCGGTGAGCAAGCGGCTGCGCGAATTGGGGATCCGGATTGCGCTGGGCGCGCAGCGCAGGGAGGTGCTGGGCGCCGCGCTAGGGCGCGCGTTCCGGCTGCTTGCATATGGCTCCGCGGCGGGACTTGCGCTGGGGCTTGCGGCGACGCGTGTTCTCTCTTACGTGGTGTACCAGGCATCGCCGCGCGATCCGCTGGTGCTGGGCGGCGTGGTGGCGGTGATGCTGCTGCTCGGAGTGCTGGCGGCGTGGATACCGGCGCAGCGGGCGTTGAAGGCCGATCCGCTGGCTCTGTTACGAGAAGAGTAACGGCCGTCGTGCGCGAACAGCGACGGCCGTGCTGGAAGTGAGGTTTGGAGCCGCTGCTTACGGATTCGTTGCCCGGACTACGGGAAGACTGACGAAACTTGCTTCGCCCGGCGTGTGCCACACACGCTGCGTCGCTTTCTGATAGTCCTGCGGCTGCGCCTCGAAGATGTTCGGCACGAACTTCTGCGGATTGCGGTCGTAGAGCGGGAAGAGTGAGGACTGCACCTGCACCATGATGCGGTGGCCGGGCAGGAAGGTGTGGTTCACCATCGGCAGGCCGAAGACGTAGGGCAGGGGCTCGTCTGCCTTGATTGCCTCCGGATGCTCGAAGCTGGTGCGGTAGCGGCCGCGGAAGATGTCTGTTGCCAGTGGCAGTTCGTAGCCGCCCATCTCCTCGGGTGGGGCCATGCGATCCGGCTGCACGTCGATGAGTTTCACGACCCAGTCGGAGTCGGTGCCGCTGGTGGAGGCGACGAGATGCACCAGCGGCTCGCCGGAGAGCTTCATCGCTTTGGTCAGCGGTTCGCTCTCATAGGTCAACACGTCCTGGCGGCCATCGACGAATCGCTGATCGGTGACCAGCCAGGTCCTCCATCCGGTGTAGTCGGAGTCAACGACTGGGCGGGGGCGGTACGGCACGGGCTTCGCCGGATCGGAAACATACTGGTCGAACTTTGCTTCAGTCGCTGCGGGAGCGTTGAAGGAAAGCTTGCCGTCTGCCTCGAGATACAGAGGCGTGGACTTGACCGGGCAGTCCTTCTCGCAGCTCTCCGGAAAGACAGCGGGGCGCTCCCAGCGATCTTCACCAGGGTTATAGATGAGCACCGGCGGCGTATGCGCATCGGGTGAGCCGGGCTTCAGGTACTGATTGAAGAAGGGCAGCAGCACGTCTGAGCGCCACTGCGCTGTCGTATCGGTGGCCCAGACCAACGGCCCCAGAGCGCGTCCTTCGCGATTCACCTGGCTGTGAAACCACGGCCCCATCACCAAATGGTTCATGTTGTCGGGTGTGTCCTTCGCCTTGAGTGCGCGATAGGAATGGATGGCGCCCCACATGTCTTCCTGGTCCCAGAGGCCCTGCTCCCACATGGTCGGCACGGTCAGCGGCTTTTCCGTTATCAGCTTGTCGAGCGCTTGGCTCTGCCAGTAGCCGTCATACGCCGGATGCTCCACCATCACGCGCCAAAAGGGCAACTGCTCCATACCTCGGGCCTTGGCAAAGGCATCGGCTGAGCCTGCGTTGAGGAAGTTCGTGTAGTCATCACGGCCCTCGCGCGGCACGTCTACGCCTTTCCCACGCCTGGATGTCTGGCCAAGGATGTAGTCGACATTGGTCTGGCGAAACGCGCCATAGTGAAACCAGTCATCGCCCATCCAGCCGTCTACCATCGGGCTCTCGGGCGCCGCGACCTTCAGCGCGGGATGCGGATGCAGCAGGGCCATCACGACCGTGAAGCCTTCGTAACTCGATCCGATCATGCCGACGCGGCCGTTCGATTCCGGCACATTTTTCACCAGCCAGTCGATGGTGTCGTAGGCATCGGTGGTGTCGTCGGCGCCGCTCGGATTGTAGCCGGAGTTCACGGGCGGCGGCGTCATGAGATAGACACCTTCGGATCCATACTTGCCGCGGACGTCCTGATAAACGCGGATGTAACCGGCCTTCACGAAGACTTCGTCGCTGAGCGGCAGCGCCTCGATCATTTTGCCGCTCTTGGAGCGCTCGGCGCGATGGGCGGCATCGTAGGGTGTACGGGTCAGGAGAATCGGTGCGTCGTGCGCTCCCTTGGGCACCACGACGACGGTGTACAGCTTGGTGCCGTCGCGCATCGGGACCATGACGACGCGCTTCTCAAAATCCGTCTGCTGCGCAGGCGGCTGGAAGTTCGGATTCAGATCGTCTGCCGGAAGCTTCGTCTGTTGCTGGGCGAGCGCGCCTGCCGCAGGAAGACTCAACAAGATGCTAGTGCACACAATCGTGCTTAGTTTGCCCATAGCCTCACTTTCATCGACGTGAAATTGGTGTTGTTGCGAATGCGGTAAGGCTATCACCCGGCTTTGTGCGAGCGTTGCGCTCCGCTTGCTATGATGTTGCGCGCACCATCAGGCCCATCCCCCGAATATCGATCGACGGAGGTGTTGGATGAAGGTTCAGCGCTGCATCATCGCTTTTGCCCTGGGACTTGGAGTCTCCGGGTTCGCGATGGCTCAGGCTCCCGCGGGAGCCCCAGCTGGCTCCACGGGCAAGTGCAAGGACGGCAGTTATACCAGTGCTCCAAAGAAGAGCGGCGCATGCCGCGGTCATCAGGGCATCCAGACTTGGTTTGCGGCAGACAGCGCTTCGGCGAGCTCCGCAAAAACCGCAAGCGCGCCCGCAGCGGCTCCCACTTCTGCGCCTGCAGCAGCTCCAGCGGCGGCAGCGACTGCTTCGGCGCCTGCTGCTTCGCGCGCGTCTTCGAAGTCATCGAGCACCGCAAACATGGCTCAGGCTCCGGGCGGCGGACCGGGCATGGTGTGGGTCAATACTCCGACCAACGTCTACCACTGCGCGGGCTCGCGTTATTACGGGAAGACGAAGGAAGGGAAATACATGACGGAGGCGCAGGCGAAAGCTGCCGGCGCGCATCCGGATCATGGCAAAGCCTGCGGGCAGTAATGGGGTCGTCTCACTGATTCTCGTCGCTACAGTTCTCTTCATGGGAACGAAAGGGGTTGGCGGCCGCCGCATTTTGGCTTACCTTCGTGTCGGACAAAAAATCCCGCCGCATCGCGTTCTGAACGCGCTGTGAACAATCGATAGAACGAGTCTGAATCCATGGAGGGGCTGAACGATGAGCAAACCGTTGACGAGGCGCGCCTTTTTACAGACATCTGCCGGGGCGGCGGGAGCGTCGCTGATGAGCGGCGCCACGCTGCTTGAACAGCCGGCCTACGCTGCGATGCAGGCCGCGGCGCCGAGCGATCGGGTGCGCTTCGGCATTGTCGGCGTGGGTATGGAGGGCTCCGGCCTGCTGACTACCGCGATCCACCTTGCGGAATGCGTTGGCGCCGCGGACCTGTACGACGGGCGGCATGAGCTGGCAAAGGAGATCGTGGGCAAGTCGATCCGCACCACGCGTCGCTACCAGGACCTGCTCGACTCGAAAGACATTGATGCGATTATCGTCGCGGTCCCGGACCACTGGCACAAGCAGGTGGTGGTGGATGCGATCGCCGCTGGCAAGGACGTCTACTGCGAGAAACCGATGTCGCACACGCCGGCGGATGGACTTGCCATGGTGGATGCGGCGAAGAAGTCGGACCGCATTGTGCAGATTGGCGCGCAGCGCACCAGTTCCGTGCTGTGCGCGAAAGCGAAGGAGCTCTATGACAAAGGGGCACTCGGGGAGATCAACCTGATCGAGATGACACTTGGTCGCAACGATCCTACCGGCGCATGGGAGTATCCGCCTCCACCCGATCTCTCTCCGCAGAACCTGGATTGGGACACCTGGCTGGGTACAGCTCCGAAGAAGGCATTCGACCCATATACATTTGCGCGATGGCGCTGCTGGAAGGAGTACGGCACCGGAGTGGCGGGCGACCTGATGGTGCATCTCATCAGCGGCATGCAGTTCGTGCTCGGGATCAATGAGGCGCCAAAACGTGCCGTGTCTTACGGCGGCATCTATCGCTGGAAGGACGGCCGCAACATGCCGGACGTGCAGACGGTGTTGTTCGAATACATGGGCATCCCGGTTTATATTCGTCTCTCGCTCGGTTGCGAATCGGCCGAGGTCACGCGCTTCCAGGGATCGAAGGGCGATATTGAGCTGCGGGAATTCAGCGTCAGCTATTCGCCGCAACTGGGCGTCGACACCTCACCCAGCTACTATTCCGCGTCCTTTCCCGGGGCGATGCGGGCGACCTACATGGCGAACTGGCACAAGGAACACGATGCTGTTCCGGGCCAGGAGCCCGCACCTGAAGCCGTGAGCTACACCAGCGAGGACTACGACGATCTGAAGCCGCACCTCTATAAATTTTTCCAGTCTGTGCGCTCGCGCCAGCCTGTGGTGCAGGATGCGGTCTTCGGCAACAACGCAGCACTGGCCTGCCACATGGCCAATGAATCGTATTTCCGTGGAACGCCGGTGCGGTGGAATGCCTCCGCACAGAAGATTGAATCTATCGCGTAAGGGAGAGAGATCGTGAAATTTTCAAAGCTCGCCGGGGTTGCCGCTCTAGCATGCAGCCTTCTGTATGGCCCGGTATCGGCCGGCGCGGCCGCGCAGCCCATTGCTCCTGCTGCCGCGAAAACCGTGGGGTCGCGGTACCTTGGCCGGTGGGACCTTACGCTGAAAGCGCCCGATCGCGAGTGGCCATCGTGGATCGAGATCAGCGAAGAAGGCGGCCAACTCAAGGCACGGTTCACAGGCCGATGGGGAAACGCGCGCCCTCTGCCGAAGGTAGAGGTGACGGACGGCAAGATCACCTTCGTATCGCCGAAGGCAGACGAAGACAGCAAAGAGGATATGGTCTTTGAGGGACAACTTACCGGAAAGACGTTGAGCGGCACAGTGAATGCCCCCGACGGAACAACCTGGCACTGGGTGGGGAATCGCGCGCCGTCGCTCATCTACACTCGTACGCCTCAGTGGGGTAAGCCTGTCTCGCTCTTCGATGGCAAGGACCTGAATGGATGGCACCCGGACAAGCCCGGCGCGCCCGAGTGGAGGGTTCAGGATGGCGCCATTGTGAGCCCGGGACATGGGCACGAACTCATCAATGACCGGAAGTTTCAGGACTTCAAATTGCACGTGGAATTCAACTGCGGCACGGATGCGAACAGCGGCCTCTATCTGCGCGGCCGGTATGAGGTGCAGATCGAAACCGAGTCCGAAGGCGAGCCGGCGAGCCATCATACCGGCGGTGTTTATGGATTCCTCGCGCCTAGCCCCGAGCAGCCGCGCAAGCCGGATACCTGGCAGACCTTCGACATTACGCTGATCGGGCGCAAGGTGACGGTGGTGCAGAACGGAGTGACGGTGATCAACGATCAGGAGATTCCCGGCATCACGGGCGGTGCTCTGGACAGCCGCGAAGCGATGCCGGGGCCCATCTACCTGCAGGGCAGCGAAAAAGGCCACGTCAAGTTTCGCAAAATCGTGATCACACCTGCGCTCTGATATGACGCATTTTCTGGAAGACATACTTCGGCAGCCGGAGGAGCTACAGCGCATTCTGATGCTGCTCGACGGGGAAGCGCGCGAGACGATGGAGAAGGCCGCCGCAATCGTCCGCTCTGCGCGGCATGTCTACGTCACCGGTATTGGCGCGAGCTATAACGTAGCGGTGGGCGCGGCAGCGCACTTCCATGCGGCTGGCTGCCCGGTGTATCTGCTTGACGCGGCGGAACTGCTGCATACTGCCAGGCTTGCTCCCAGATCTGTGCTGGTCATGCTATCTCGGAGCGGCAGCAGTGTGGAGATTGTCGCGCTACTGGACAAGGCGCGCGCCGCGAACGCAACCGTGATCGGCATCACTAACTTTGCGGAAGGCGCGCTCGCCGAGCGCGCGGACCTGCCGCTGCTGTTGCCGGTTACGCCGGACCATGGCATCTCCGCGAATACTTATGTTTCCCTGGCGGCGGGCGCGACCGCAATCGCGGCGACGGTTGCCGGTGGCTTTGATGCGCAACTGGTTTCCGCCCTTCGCGAAGCCGTTGCCGCTACTACGAACAAAGTCGCCGGCTGGCGGCAGCAGCTTGTGAAAACGAAATGGCTCGCGGTCGGCGCGACGTACTACTTCCTGGGCCGTGGCGCCAGCCTGGCGAGTGCGCTTGGTGCGCGGCTCCTGTGGGAGGAGGGCGTCAAGATGCCGGCGACGGCATTGGGCACGGACAGTTTCCGCCATGGAGCGCAGGAAATCGTCACTGCCGGCATGCGATTTGGAGTATGGGCCGATACTCAGCTTCGCGATGCCGATCTCGCGGTCGTGCGGGATCTCCACCAACTCGGAGCTTCCGTCATGCTGATCGGTGAATATTTGCAACAGGACAGTGCCGAGCTCGTCATCGAGTTGCCGCGTTGGCCATCGGGCTGGCAATTCCTGATGGACATCGTGCCGGCGCAGCTTGCAGCGGAGACGCTGGCGCGAGTATCCGGCACTGATTGCGATACATTCCGCTACGCTTCCTACATCGTCCAGGGCGATAAAGGTCTGCTGCACACGTGAAGGCAATTGGTGCAATCGATATCGGCGGCACCAAGATTGCTGCCGGCCTGGTGGATGACGCCGGCCGCGTGCTTTCGCGCCGTGAAACGCCAACTCAGAGAGCAGGCAATTGGCCACAGGCTTGTCATGCGATTGCGGAGATGCTGCGCGAATGTGCGCGCGAGGCGAACGCAACGATCGCGGGCATTGGGATCGGCTCGACTGGGCCGGTCAATCCGCTTGCCGGGACCTTCGAGAACCTCGATACGATTCCGCAATGGAGCGGCGCCTCTCCTGTCGCGGATTTTGCGCACGAGTTCGGCGTCTCCGCCGCGATTGAAAACGATGCCGATGCCGGCGCGCTTGGCGAAGCAGCCTGGGGCGCGGGAAAGGACAAATCACGACTCATCTATGTGACGGTAGGCACGGGCATCGGCGGCGGCATGATTTTTGAAGGACATCTGTATCGCGGCGTGGACGGCTCGCATCCGGAGGTCGCGCACCAGGTGCTCGAAGCGCATGGGCCGCCCTGCTCCTGGGGCCTGCGCGGATGCTGGGAGGCGTTGGCCTCCGGTCCGGCTATGGCGCTATGGATGGAGTCGCACCCTGAATACAAGCACGCCGCCGGCATTTCCGCGCGCCACATCTACGAGCATGCGGAGGCCGGCGATCCGCTGGCCGCACGCTGCGTGGAGCGCGAGACGTTCTATCTCGGCATCGGGCTGGCGAACCTGGTGAATCTGTTCACGCCGGACGCCATCATCCTGGGCGGCAGCGTGATGAAGAGTGCGGGCGCCTTTCTCAATGACATTCGCGAGGTGATGCGTCAGGGGTGCCGCTTTGTTCCGCTGGATAAGGTGGAACTGAGTCTTGCTTCACTCGGCGAGGACGCCAACCTCATCGGGGCCGCGCGCGTGTGGCATCACCGTTTCGCGCAGCAGCCATAGGAGAGGGCATGGCCAGAAGCAGGTTTCTCGTCAGCCTCATCTTCCTGGTTTTCTTTGTCATCTCCCTGCTCAGCAATATTCTTGGCCCCATCGTTCCCGACATTATCAGCACGTTCTCCGCAAGTCTGGGCGCGGCGGGCTTTCTGGTCTTCGCCTTCTTTATCGCCTATGGCGTGATGTCCATTCCTGCCGGATTTCTGGTGGAGCGCTATTCCGAAAAGCCGGTGATGATTGGCGCCTTCATCGGCGCGGCGCTCGGGTCCATCGGCTTCGCGCTTCACCCCACGTATCGCGTCGCGTTCATCTCGCTCTTCGTCATCGGCGTTGGGATGGCGATGCTGCAGGTGGCGATCAATCCGCTGCTGCGGGCGGCCGGCGGCGAAGAGCACTTTGCGCTCAACGAGACCATTGCCCAACTGCTGTTTGGCTCCGCGTCGTTCGTCAGCCCGTGGATTTACTCCTACCTGGTGGTGAATCTGCCGCGTACGGCGGAGCACAACCCGGTTCTCGATCTTCTGCGCCACGTCACACCGGAGCATCTCCCGTGGGTTTCGCTCTACTGGATCTTCGCCGCTGTTGCGGTGGCGATGATAGTCGTGCTCGGGGTGTCGCGCTTTCCTGCCGTGCAGCACACAGCAGAGGAACGGCCCGGTACCGCGGACATGTACCGCAGCCTGATGCGGCGCCCCATTGTGTGGCTCTACTTCCTGGCGATCTTCGCCTATGTGGGATGCGAACAGGGGACCGCGAACTGGATGTCAGAGTTCCTAAGCCACTACCATGGTTACGATCCGCACACCGTCGGTGCTCGCGCTGTCTCGTGGTTCTGGGGGCTCATGACATTCGGCTGCTTCACTGGAGCCTTCCTTCTCCGTATCTTCGACAGCCGACGTATCCTTATCGGCGCCGCGACGGGAGCGCTCATCCTGCTATTGCTGGGGATTTGGGGTACGGCAGAAATTTCTGTTGTCGCGCTTCCGCTGGTTGGGCTGTTCGCTTCAGTGATGTGGCCGATCCTGATCTCGCTGGCACTCAATTCCGTCGCGGAGTACCACGGCTCGTTCACCGGCATTCTCACCACGGGGATCATGGGCGGGGCGCTTGTCACGGCGATCATCGGCCGCATTGGCGATCACCTGGGGCTGCGCGCGGGCATGGCGCTGCTCTATCTCACCTTCGGTTACATATGGAGTGTCGGCTTCTGGTCCAGGCCGCTGATCAATAATGCGACCATACGGACGAAAGGTAAGAGCGCACCGTCGCCAGCGTGACGTGGTCTGCGGGGAGCGCGGAGTGATAGAGAAAGATTCCGCCGATCACCAGCAGCCAAACCCAAAGCGCAAAGCGCAGCGGGCGCTTGGGTACGCTGCCCGCCATTACCGTGCCAACCACCGCGCCCAGCACGCCGCCTGCCACTAGGTGGAGCAGCAGCGGCGCGTCCACCGCGCCTGCAAACCAGTGCGCGCCACTGCCCAGCGATGAGGTGAGAAAGCCGAACGCGATGTCCGTGCCCACTACCTGCGCCGGCGCCAGCGGCGTAAGAGATAGCAACGCAGCAGAACCCAGCGCGCCTGCGCCGGCGGAAGAGAAGCCCACTTCTGCGCCTACCGGCAGCATCAGCCAGGGCAGCAGGTGGGCGCGATCGCGCGGATCTCGTTGCTGCTGGACCGGCCGGAAGGAGAAGAAAATCTGCCACATCGCAGTGAGCACCAGCACGACGCCGAGCGTGCCATTTACGAGTTGTTTTGCGCCAGTGTCCACGAAGCGATGGAGCAGCATTGAGCCGACGAGCACACCGGGCACGCCGCCCGCCAGCATGTAAGCAAGCGTGCGCCACGCAACTTGCCTGCGCACGATCTGCGCCGGCAGCAGCACCAGCTTCACGGCGGCGGAGAACATCAGCCCTACGGACACGGCCGCGCCTGCAGGCACACCCAGCATCAGCACCAGCAACGGCGTCGTGATGGTACCGGCGCCGACGCCCGTGAGCGCGATGAAGATCGCGATGATGAAGCCGATCAGGTATTCCACGCTTCCATCCAGGTGCCGCTTATCAAGTGCCCCTTACCAAGTGCCGCTTTACTTTGCTGCTTCGATGTGGATGCCGCACTCCACCTTGCGTCCGCTCCAACGGCCCGAACGCGCATCGTTCGGATCGAGCGGCAACGAGGTGCATGGCTCGCAGCCGATCGATGAGTAACCGCGCGCGTACAGCGGCAGCAGCGGAATACTCAGTTGTTCGCACGCGTACCAGACATCCGCAGTGGTGAAGTGCGCGAGCGGGCTGAGCTTGAGCACCTGCTGCCCGCCGGGCAAGGTAAACAGCGCGGATTCTTCCAGTGCAGCGCGCGTCTTCGCCTGCTCGCGCCTGAGCCCCGTGATCCACACTTTGTACTGTGCGACGGCGCGAAACAGCGGCTCCACCTTGCGTGCCGCACAGCAGCGGTCCGGGCTCGTCTGATAGAGCAGGCCATGCTGCGCCTCCTGCTCCGCTACTGTTGTGAGCGGCAGCAGGTTGATGAGCCGCAAATTCCAGTCGCGCGCAATGCGGTCACGGTAGGCATAGGTTTCTGCAAAGTGATAGCCGGTATCGAGAAAAAGCACCGGCAGCGCAGGACGCAACTCCAGCCCCAGCTTCAGCAGCAGCACGTCCTCTGCCTGAAAGCTGCACGTCAGGCACGCAGAGTCTGCGCCGGGCGAATCGGCGAATGCTTTCTGTAACTGCGCGCGCACTCCAGCCAGTCTGGAGTCCAGCTCTGTTGAGACAACACTCATCGCGCACGCTCCCAATCCACCTTGCGGTTCAGCACCTTCGCCTGCTCAAGCAATCGGAGCAGCGCGGTCACGGCGCTTTCTGTATCGCTGCCGGCGACGGATTCTTCACGCGAGCTCCCGATGCGCAGCGTCACGGCGTCATTGCGGTCCTCTGCGACCAGCACCAGCGCTCCGGTGTCGGCCAGGATGCCAGGCGTGGTTGGATCATGGTCTGGCGGCTGGACTACGAATGCCCCCGACGCAAGCAGCGCGCGTTCCAGCGCATGCGCCACAGTTGCCGGCGCGCGCAGGCGCAGCACAACACCCGCGTGCCCCCATCGAGTGGCGCGCTCCAGCGGCGTCACGGGCGCGGTGTCGATCCCGCGCTGCTCGCCGTGCAGGATCTCGCGGATCATCCCCGCGGCCGCTGTGGCGTTCGTCTCTGCATCGATTAGCACGAACGCGCCCAGCGCACGATTCCGGCTGTAGGGCTCCGCGGCAATCGGCCGCCGCGTTTCGATCTCCGCCACGCCGATGCTGTTCATCTCCAGTGTTTGGGCAGATTGTGTGCGGGAGGCGTCCAGATCAATGCGATTCAGCAACCGCACCTCTGCCGGCATCGTCTGGCTTGTATGCTTCAGCAGGTAGCGGTGCGACCCATTAAGCGGCCGCGCGTCCATCCACACCAGCGACGCGGAAAAGCGCTGCGCCGTTTGAGTAGTGGCACTGGCGTGCGTCAGCAGATCGCCGCGGCTGATGTCCAGCTCATCGGTAAGCGTCACGGTGACAGAAAGCGGAGCGTGCGCGGATTCCAGATCGCCGTCGTATGTCACGATGCGCTCCACTGTGGAGCTACGGCCAGAGGGCTGCACCGTAATGCGGTCGCCGAGGGCGATCTGCCCAGACGCAATCTGCCCGGCAAAGCCGCGAAAACCATGGTGCGGCCGGATGACCCGCTGCACCGGCATCCGGAACGGGGCCGTTTTCGGATGGGCCGCCGTGGCCAATGTCTCCAGCACCTCCAGCAGCGACGGCCCCTCATACCAGGGTGTCTCCGCTGAAGCACGCACCACATTCACGCCCAGCAGCGCGCTTACGGGAATAAAGTGCAGCTCCGGCGTGTTGCCTGCTTCGGCCGCGGCATAGCGCGCAAACTTCTCAAACTCCGCGCGAATCGTGAAATATGTCGCCGCGTCATAATTCACCAGATCCATCTTGTTCACTGCGACCACAATGTGGCGCACGCCAAGCAATTTCGCAATGTATGCGTGCCGGCGCGATTGCGGCAGCACGCCCTTGCGCGCATCCACCAGCACGATGGCCGCGTCGGCAGTGGAAGCGCCGGTTGCCATGTTGCGCGTGTACTGCTCGTGCCCCGGCGTGTCCGCGATGATGAACTTGCGCCGCGGCGTGGAGAAATACCGATACGCCACATCAATGGTGATGCCCTGTTCGCGCTCGGCCCGAAGCCCGTCGGTGAGCAGCGCGAAATCGAGATGCGGGCCGGCGGTGCCCTTGCCCCGAATTGCGTTCACCTGGTCGTCGTAGACGCTCTGGGTGTCGTAGAGCAGCCTGCCGATCAGGGTTGATTTCCCATCGTCTACCGAGCCGGCCGTCGAAAAGCGCAGCAGATCTTTCTCGCGCTCCTGTGCCAGAAAAGTATCGATGGAGAACTCTGCCTGAGTCACGCGCAAATCCGGTTGTGTGAGCGTCGCAGCCATTTAGAAGTAGCCCTCCCGCTTCTTGATCTCCATGGAGCCTTCCTGGTCGTGATCGATAGCGCGATTTGCCCGCTCTGATGATTTGAACGAGAGCAGTTCCGCGATGATCTTCGGGAGCGTGTCGGCATCCGAACGGATCGCA
>DASVAI010000078.1:0-3791 GCA_036376445.1 Acidobacteriaceae bacterium | reverse complement strand
GCAACAAGTTGCCGAGCCTGTGAGAAAATTGTGCCTCCGTTCTCCATCTCGCGCTCCCTCCATTAACTGACGTGAGTCCGAGTATCAATCGGAATACGTGCCTTTGGGCATACCACGAAAGCAGAAGATTTCCCGAAATGGAACGAGCAGCGGTTTCCACAAAGCTATTGCTGCCGGCATACATTTCGCTCCGCCTCTCCGTTGCGTAAACCGGTTCCTCACAACTGCTGGCCCGGCGCGGGCCTCCCGAAACGGTCTAACATCAGTGCTGATCAGACGAGTTCAGCACCACCCCAAATGCGGAGCCCTGAATGAAGATCGCCACTCTGACTTTGCCTCTCTGTGTACTCTGCGCCATTACTTTGCCAGCGCAGCAGACCCACCATGCGACCACTGCGCCGGCGCATCGGCGGACCACCGCCGCTCCGTGCCCGCCTGCGAATCCGGCGCCTGCCACGCCCGCCAACATCCCGCCTGCGACCGGCAACGTCGAATCAGTCTTCGCTCTGCGCTACATCGACATCCAGCCCGGCTCCGGAGCAGAAGCGCAGCCCGGCCAGTTCTATACCGTGCACTACACCGGCTGGCTCGCCTCCGACGGCACCAAATTCGACTCCTCGCTCGACCGCAAAGAGCCGTTCACCTTCCAGCAGGGCGTACGCGGCGTGATTCCCGGCTGGGACTACGGACTCACCGGGATGCACGTCGGCGGAAAGCGCAGGCTCTTCATTCCCTACCAGCTCGCCTACGGCGAGCGCGGCCAGCCTCCCGTCATCCCGCCAAAGAGCGACCTCATCTTCGACATCGAACTGATCGCCGCCGGCGACACCGAGCCACCGCCGCCGCCCGAACCTCCCGCGCCCGCGCAGGAGCCTTCCAACCAGCCGGCAGCACCGCCGCCCGATCAGACAACGCCACCGCCCTCTAAGTAGGAACGGTGCGCTCCGCATGGTGGCGTCTGCGCCGCTCCCGCCAGAGCCACCATGCCGTGATGGCCAGCAGCCCCACCGCTCCGACAATCAGCAGCAGCAGGGTTAGCAACGGATGCGTCCGCTGTGTCAGCCCGAGCTCATGAGCCAGCTCCACGCGATGCAGATCACTCCCCAGCCCGGGAATCAGGATGTCGCGATACTCCGTGGTGGGCACCGCGCCCAGCACGCGATCCACCGGCGGCATCCCCGATCCGCGATCCGACGGAATCGTGTCGAACGCCGCCAGAAATTCCTGGTCACGCGGATCGCTCGACGCGTTTCGCGGAAAGAACGCTCGATCATGCGTGATCGGAAATAGATAGGTTCTCCCCTGCAAAATGAGTTCCAGCGCCGCTCCCACATCCTGGCACACGCCGAGACGGTAATACCCGCCGAACGGCAGCTCTGGGTGCGCGAGCCGCACACCGTAGTAAACGCGCACCGCCGAGCTCAGCAGCCGAATGATGTGGGCGATATCCTGGGGCTCGCCATAGCCAATAAGCGTGCGGTGCATCACCCAACTCTGGTTGAGTGAGTCCATCGCGCGGAACTCCGCCTTCCCGTCGATCCCGTAGTAAAAGCTGACATCGGCATTCCATTTCGGCCCGCGGATATGCAGCTCCTGCTCCGAGTGGCTCACCGGAAGCAGCAGCGAACGCCGCGACGCGGGCACGGCGATCTGCGTATCAATCCAGAACGGCATCATCACCTCGCGTCCGCCCTCATGCAGATGTCCGAAGTTCGCGAAGTAAACATCGTCCGTGATCTCAATCTTGTGATGGCTCCGGATCAGTTCCTGCATCAGAGACTCGTCGTCGGTAAAGCGCTGCCCATCGAGCACCGCGACTGCATCCGGCGCTGTGGCTTGGTTCATCGCCAGCCGATTCAACACGGCTGCAAGCTGCCGGCTTGCCGCATGCATCGGCGCAAGCTTCGGATCGGGCCCGTCGCCCATCGTCAGGTTGAAGCCGATTTGCTTCTGCGCCGTCTCAGGATCGTCGGCGTAAGTCGGCATCGTCGCCGGATGATCCAGATCGATCGTCTCCGCCTCCCTCAGCGGATACTCCGCCGTATCCAGCAGGTCCGCGGGCGCAAGCGGCTTGGTCGCCTTCCCCGCCATGCCCGACGCCGCGTCCACGCTCCGGTTCAGCGCTGCAACCGTCATCGCCGGAAAGTGATCCACCCGCTGCCACTCTTTGCCGAGAATCAGAACGCGCAGCCGCTCCACCATGTCGGGCGAAAGAAACTCACCGAACCGCGGAATCTCCCGAATGCCCTCTAGCACCCGCTCGCGAAACTCCGGCTGCGCAGAAACGCGCTGCATCACCCGAGAAAACAGCACCGGCCGCATATCGCTCTCGGGCGCAGCCACAGCGCCCAAAATACCCACGCCAAGCGCAGACAAAAGCAGCCACGCGAAACAAGGGTGACGACGCAAGCGCTGCACAACGGCAGATTTCGGCATGATCGCGAGCCTCCGGAAATCGCCAGCCTACCACCCTGCCTCGTCCGAATGCCTCACTCCGGCAAACAACCCGGATTCCCGACTCAGATACGATGAAGAAGCAGCGCCCGGATGGCGAAATCGGCAGACGCAGCGGACTTAAAATCCGCGGGCCCGAAAGGGCTGTGGGGGTTCAAGTCCCCCTCCGGGCACCATTAAATACTGGATTTTTTTTGGCATTTCGCTTCCTTTCACGGTTACAGATCACTTGGCTGGTGCATGTTCTGGTGCATGTTGGTGCTCGGAAGGTGCACCGGCGATCCGGTCCACCACTGAGAGCGCGTGTTTTGGAGATAGGTGAGAGTAGCGAGCGGCCATCGCCATCGACTTATGACCGGCGGCCTTCATGATCTCGACGGTGGACGCCCCAGCCATTGCCAGCCACGAGCAAAAGGTGTGCCTGTTGCCGTGCCAGTGATAGCCGTCGACTTCGGCTTCCTTGAGTGCAGGGAGAAACCAGTCGCGGGTCGTGATCCACTTATCCCCACCGGTGCGGGGGAAGATACGACCTTTCATCTTCTGACCCGGGATGCGGAGGGACTCGATCGCATCGATCGCGGCTTCATTCAAGTGAACAGTGCGAGCGTCGCCATTCTTCGTCTTCGTCAATTCGATGACGCGACGATCCTGGTGGTACTGCGACCACTCCGTCGTGTATTGCTCGGTGAGGCGCATACCGGTCATGACCGAGACGACGAATTCTGCGATATGCTCGGGCGACAGTTTGCGGATCGCGGCGAGCAGGCGGGGGTACTCGTCCTCGCGGCTGAGGAACCGGATGCGGCCTGACGGCTCACGCCGGTGCGGAGCTTTGCGTGCGGGATTGCCTGAGACTTTGTCGTTCTCCTCACCCAGGCGATAGGCGAGCGACAGGAATGCTTTGTAGCGGTTATAGGTCGCTGGAGTATTGCAGTGGCCGTTAAGAAAGGCGGCGATCTCTTTCGGCCTCAGGTCTTCGGCCTTGCAACCACCAAGCGCGAGCTTGACGACCTTCGCCTTCCCCTGATAGTTCCGCAGGTCCTTGTGATTGACGACATGCTCAAGCAAGTCATCGACCAGCTCGGCCACGGTGACAAAGCGCTTGCTGCGCAGATCGGGGAGCTTCTTCCCTTCCCGGTCGTCGGCCTTCCGTTTCTGATAGAGCGAGATCGCGGCGGACTTCGAGCCGACTTTCTCTCGATGCTGCTTTCCGTCCACGTAATAGTTGATCCACCAGATTCCGGACCCTGGTGGACGCTCGAAGAGCCCGCGAGGCTTTGTCTTGAGCATCCTTTTTCTCATTTTGTGTTTGTCGCTGCGGATTACAGGATAACGAT
>DASVAI010000067.1:0-7527 GCA_036376445.1 Acidobacteriaceae bacterium | reverse complement strand
TGCGGCGTGGTCGGTGACGTCGAGCTGGATGGTGTGGACATCGGCTGCGGCATTGAGTGAGGCGCGCTCGGCGTTGAGGCGATCGATGCGGCGGGCGGCGAGGATGAGGCGCGCGCCGTTTGCGGCGAAGAGGCGTGCGGTAGAGAGTCCGATGCCGGAACTGGCGCCGGTGATGAAGGCGGTCTTGTTGGCGAGGCTCTGGGGCATGAGTTCGATTAGAGCACTTCATGGGGAGTCGGTGGACCCTTTGGTCGACTGGATTGTAGGGGAACACCCCCACCCTGGCCTTCGGCCAGAGTAGGGCACCCGGATTTTGCGCGGACAACGAGAGCGTCAGTGCGGCTTAGTCCTTTGCTGCATCCAGGGGTGCGTCGGATTGGGCGATGCGGTATTGGCCTACGGCCCAGTCTTCGTTGGCAAAGCCGGCTTCCGCAGCGCGGTCGAGGACTTCGGCGAAGTAGTCGGCGAGGCGCATGTGGACGCCTGCTGCGGCGGCGGCTTCCCGGGCGAGGCGCGTGTCCTTGATGCCGAGCATGACGGTGGCGCCGGGGTTTTCTGGCGGGTTGAGGATGGTCTTGCCGTAGTTCTCGTAGAGCTGCGATTGGAAGAGCGCGTTGTTGATGGCCTGGTGGAAGAGCGCGGACGGGATGCCTTGCGATTCGGCGAAGACAAAAGCTTCGGAGAGCGTCTGGATCATAGAGGTGATCATGAGATTGCCGCCGAGCTTCAGGGCGTGAGCCTGCCAGGGCTCGCTTGAAACGATGGTGAGGCCGCGGCTGAGGGATTCGAGCAGAGGACGGACGCGGGCGAGCGGAGCGTCGTCGCCGGAGGCGACGATCCAGAGGCGGCCGGCTTCGGCAACGGCGGGACGGCCGAAGACGGGCGCGCCGACGTGGTGCTGGCCGCGCTCCTGGTGTGCGGCGGTGATGCGGCGGGCGAGCGCGACGCTGATAGTGGAGAGCGTGACGTGGGTGGCGTTCGCCGGGAGTGCGTCTATGAAGCCGGGATGGACGCCACTACTTTTCGTGTCGCCGAAGAGGACCGCGTCGGTCGCGGCATCGTCGGTGAGCATGGTGAAGACGATGTCCGCGTGGGCGACGGCCTCCTGCGGCGACGTTGCGATTCGCGCATTGCCGGTGGCGAGCGATTCGGCTTTTTCGGCATGGGCTTTGTCGGGGCTGCGGTTCCACAGCGTGACGTTGTGGCCGTTGTTGAGCAGAAGGCGGGCGATGGGCGCGCCCATCTGGCCGAGGCCGAGAAAGGCGATGTGCTGTTGGCTGGTCACTGAGACTCCTGCATTTTCTTCGTTAGATGAAATGTAGCGAGCAAAGAAACAGGCTGCCACGCGATGGGCAGCCTGTCCGGTGCGGTTTTTCAGCCCTGCGGGCCGGGCGGATTGCTGACGCCGGTAGGGTTGGCGGGTGCGGACGGCGGGGAGGGCGGAGCAGGTTGCGCAGGCGCTTGAGATGTTGGCGCAGGTGCCGGGGTCTGGCCTGGCGCTGCCTGATTGGGGATCCCGATGGATGGGCCGGAGACGACCAGCTCCACGCGACGATTCTGCTTGCGACCGGCGGCCGTCTTGTTGTCGGCCACCGGGTCGGCCATGCCGTATCCGACGGCGCTTACGTTTTGCGCGGGGACGCCCTGGGAGACGAGGAAGCTCTGCACGGTGTTGGCGCGCTGGTCGGAGAGTTTCTGGTTGTACTGCTCGCCGCCGGTGTTATCCGTATAGCCTTCGACCTGAATTTTGAGATCGGGATGGGCGAGGAAGATACCGGAGATTCGTGCCAGTTTCAGTTGCGTATCCTGCTTCAGGTCGTAGCGGTTGGTGGCAAAGAGAACGTCGGCCAAGCTGACGACGAGGCCGCGCGGGGTTTCCTGGGTTTGCAGGATGGAGTTGAGCTGCTGGCGGAGTTGTTCACGCAATTGCGCTTCGCGGGCGCGAGCCTGCGCAGCCTGCTGCTCGGCCGCCTGCTGCGCGGCCTGGGCCTGTTGCGTCGCGGCTTCGGCCTGGGCGCGCTGGTGGGCTTCCTGCTGGGCCGCCAATTGCGACTGCTGGGCCTCGAGGCGCGCCTTTTCTGCCGCCGCATTGGCGGCATCGCGCTTTGCCTTTTCTGCGGCCGTCTGCGCCTCACGTTGCTCCTGCTGGATCTTGCGCAGAGTTATCAGGCGGGCATCCTCGGCGGTCTGGACCGCGGCTCGGGCGAAAGTGACTTCCTGCTTGCGGTCCTTCTTGCTGTTGTCGAGGTCCTGCGCATTGGAGAGCTGTTCTTTGGCGCGGGCCAGGACATCGGGCGCGTACTTTTCACCGCCGGCGGCCTGTGCGATCTGCACGGCATTGATCGCCTCGTAGAGCTCGAGCGGAGACTTGTTGTTGCGGGTGATGGGATTGGTGACCACAGCTCCGGTGTCCTTGCGGTAGACGCCGCGCGGCAGGAGCGAGTAATGGGCGTTGATGGGCGAGATGACGCCAGCGGTCTTATCGTGCAGGACGACGTTCTGCACGACGACGACGTCGGAGGGCATGGTGACGGCGAAATACGGTTCAGCGGTGATGATGAGGCCGAAGGCCTGGAATGTAGTGGTGAGGCGCACGTAAGCCTTGTTGCCGTCCGGCAGGACTTCGCCCAGGCTGGTGGGGCGGCCGTCCGGCGTGATGGCCCAGAGGACGTAGGTGAGGTATTCCGGACCGAAGGTATTGGCGGGCGGCAGTCCTTCAAAGTGTGCATCGATAGTGGCGTTTCCCTTGCCGTTATCGACGGTCGCACGGCCTGTGGCACGAGGAAGCAGGCTGGTGCCCTCAAAGCCTATCTTGGTGCTGCCCGTTCGATTGAAATAGTTGATCGCGGGAATGTCGCGACCGATGACTTCGACGCGATAGAGCGGCTCGCCATTGCGCATCTCCTGCGTGGGCGGCGGAGTTTTTTGCATCACGGGACTTGTGTCCTGGGCGAGCGAGGGAAGCGCAAAGGCAACTGATATGACCAGGGCGGTCAGAAGTGGTTTCATCCATCGACTCCTTGGACATCCGAAACACGGGGCCGCAGCGAGCGGGGCGCCGGAGAAAGGTCGCATCCAAGCATGGATGCCGCGGCGCGGGAAATGGCTGTGGCGGTCCGCAGACCGCCACAGGTAACCGCAGAAGTAGCAATGACTTAGCCCTGCGGCATGACGAGCTGATGCGCGATGGCGAAGAGCGCCAGCTCGAGCCGGGTGGAGACGCCGGTCTTGTCGAAGATGTTCGAAAGGTGGCGTTTGACGGTTTCTTCACTGATTGAGAATTGCTTGGCGATGTCACGGTTGGAGCAGCCTTCGACGATGCAGCCGACGACTTCAAGCTCGCGCGGCGTGAGGCCGTAGGTCTTGCGCTCGGGCACGGCGGCCTTCTGCATGAGGTCGTGCAGCGCGCCGACGAGGTTGACGACGCGCTGGCCGTTGATCCAGTAGTCGCCCTGCATGACGGCATCGATGGCGCTGGTGAGCTGATCGATGAGCGCGTCCTTGGTAACGATGCCGCGCGCGCCGATCTGCAGCGCTTCGATGATCTGCTGGGTGGAGATGGTGGCGGTGAGCAGCAGGATCTTGACCCGCGGCGAGCCGCTCATGATGGCGCGCATGGCTTCCAAACCGGGCATGCGCGGCATGGAGAGATCGAGGAGCAGGATATCGGGCAGCAGCTCGAGTGTCTGCGTGATGGCCTCGTCGCCGTCAGAGGCTTCGCCGACTACGTCGAAGTGACCTTCGGCGCGGAGCATATTGCGCACACCGATGCGTACGACAGGATGATCGTCAGCGAGCAGGATACGGATGCTGCCGTTGCGGTGCTCGGTTGCTGCGGGTGCGTTCGGGCTCATCGGGCCTCCCCTGGGGCTTTACTCGTTGTCATGCTTTGCTCCACATCATCGCAGGCACTGCGCAATTCGTGAAATAGCTTTCGGTGGTCGCGGTGCGGAAGTTCTCCCGCTTCGAGACCTGCGGCGATGGTGGCGATGCCGCGAACACCGGCCATGGCGGCGGCGCCTTTGAGCTGGTGGGCGCACCGCCGCAGTGCGACCTCGTCATCGGTGGCCGAGTATTGTTCGAGCTCTGCGATGCGCTGGCGGGTATCGGCTACATAGACGGTGAAGAGCTCGCGAATGGCGTGGGGCGGCATAATGGCCTGCAGCTTGGCAATGGTCGAGGAGTCGAGCGCGGCGGGCAACGCGCGCTGCCTGGCGGTGCGGCCGGCGAGCGCGGCGCGCAGCGTGTCGGGATCTATCGGCTTGGACAGGAAATCATCGAAGAGCGCGAGATCGGCCTCGGGCAATGGCGATGCGCTCATGGCGACGACGCGAGGACGCGGCTCGGGCAAAGATCGTACATAGCGGGCTATGTCCGTACCGGCGACGCCCGGCATTTGATGGTCGACCAGGAGGACATCGGGCGCCGGGGACGACTTGAGCAGATCGAGCGCCTCCTGCCCACCATGCGCGCGGACGACAGCTGCGCCCGCGGCGTCGAGCAGCAGCGAGACCAGTTCCAGCGCGATTGTGTCGTCATCGACGAGCAGGACGCGCGCTGCCGTGGCCTCGGGATGTTTGAGCATGGTCAGTTGTCGGACCGATGGAGCCCGGGGGTCCGCGCCCACAGTGGCATAGTACGGCAAAGTATCCGCGGTTGCATCATTTGTTGTGCATGGGTTCAAGAAGCAGTAACCGGGACTATTTCCATTGTCTCATTCCGGCACCGAGCCGCGAAGAGAAGCTGCAGCGATTGTTGTTCGGTTTGCGGTGCTTGCGTAGAGTGAGAGCGACATGGGCGAAGACGCGGAAATGTCGCCGGGAGAGGAACAAGCACGTCGGCTGGAAGCGCAGCTCGCGGCGGTAACGGCGCGCGTCTTTCAACTCGAGCGGGAGGTGGTGGCACTGCGTGGGATGGCTCCCCCGAGGGCAGGCGCCGTGGTGCCGGAGCCAGCGGTACGGGGCGAAGTGGCGGCCCTGCCGGAGCACTTGCCAGCAGAAGAAGCGGCTTCTCCGGCGGGAGAGCCCGCGGCGAGCGCCACGGCAATGCCGGCTACACCACCGATGCCGGCTACACCACGGATGCCGGCTGCACCACCGCTGGCAGCGCGGGAAGCGCGCTCGGTGGAGAGCCGCGTGGGCTCGCAACTGTTCAACCGCATCGGCATCATTGCGGTGCTGATCGGTGCTGCACTGGCGCTGAAGTATGCCTTCGACCAGCACTGGATCGGCGCGGCGGGGCGGGTGGTGATCGGGCTTTTGAGCGGAGCCGGGCTGATTGCGTGGTCGGAGCGTTTTCGCGCGAAGGGATATGCGGCGTTTTCCTATTCGCTAAAGGCGGCGGGCAGCGGCGTACTGTACCTGGCGCTGTGGGCGGCGTTTGCGGTGTATCACCTGGTGCCGACAGGTGCGGCCTTTACCGGGATGGTGCTGGTGACCGCGTTCAATGCGTTTATCGCGTGGCGGCAGGATGCCGAGCTGCTGGCGGTGTACGCCATTGCCGGCGCGTTCTCGACACCTCTGCTGCTTTCAACCGGGCAGAATGACGAGGCGTTTCTCTTCAGCTATCTGCTGATGATGAACGCGGCCACGATTGCGCTGCTGGTGCTGAAGGGATGGAACCGGCTGCTGGTGCTCTCGTTTGCCGGCACGGTGGGGTTCTTCTGGGGCTGGTACTGGAAGTTTTATACGCCGGAGAGTTTTGGCGAGACTGCGTTCTTCCTGGGGATGTTTGTGCTGCTGTTTGCGGCGGCGACGATTGTGGCGCGGCAGAAGCGGCTGCATGTGGGGCAGGGTGACATGGCGCGCGTGCTGGTGAGCATGGCGAATGCGGCCTTCGGATTCCTCGGGTATTACGCGATGCTCGAGCAGAACAAGGGCAGCCAGAACACGGCGCTGGCGTGGAGTGCGGTTGGCTTTGGTGCGTTCTACCTGGGAGTCCGCAAATGGATGGAGCGCACGCCGGTTGCGGGCTCGCGGCTGGCGTCGCTCTCGGACATTCAGCTTTCGATCGCGATCGTCTTTCTGACGCTGGCGGTGCCGCTGGCCCTGCACGGGCACTGGATCACGGTGGGGTGGATGGCGGAGGGCGCGGTGCTGGTATGGGTGGCGACGCGCATGCGGACGCGGCTGATGCAGGCTATGGCGGCGGGCGCGCTGGTGCTGGGCTTAATCTCGCTGGCCATGGACGCGACGGTGGCGCAGCAGCGCGTGATCTGGAATACGCGTTTTCTGAGCTTTGCGGTGTCGATTGCAGCGCTGGCGATCAGCGCGGTGCTGGCGCGGCGGGAGATTGGTCGCGACGCCTCGCCGGTGTGGGAGCGGCTGGCGGCAGGCTGCGCGGTGGCGGCGCAACTGCTGGTGGTGATTACGGGCCTGCTGGAGATCCATACCTTCTGGTGGAGCGGGGCGCAGCCGGGGCATTACGAGTCGAATTCGCTGCTGGTATCGAATACGCTGCTGACGAGCGCGATGTGGCTGCTATTGGTCGGGATGGCGGCGCAGTGGATCGGAGTGACGCGGCAGCTTTCCAAGGGGCTGCGTTATGCGTTGCGGGTGGAGGGACTCGTTCTGCTGGTGTGCGGCCTGTCGGTTTTGTTGGCGGGGCTGCAGGAGCGTGAGACGGTCTTTCTGAATCTGAGATTCGTTACGTTCCTGGTTGCGATAGGCATGCTGGTGGAGACGGCGCGGCTGAACAGCCGGCCGGGTGCTGATGAAGATGATCCGCGCTGGCGTATGCTGACGCCCGCCGCGTGGCTGGCCGCGGATGTTCTGGGGCTGATTGCGGTGTGTTTTGAAATTGCGACGTACTGGGCGACGCGGCCGTTGGCTGCTGCGCCGGGCTCGCAGGTCTACTATTCGATGCTCGCGGATCGGCACATGGCGGAGCGTTTCAGCTATTCGGCGTGGTTCCTGGTGGCGGGCGCGGTGCTGCTCGCTGCGGGCTTCCGGCGGCAATCTGCATTGCTGCGCTGGCAGGGGCTGGTGCTGCTGGCGGTTACGATTTTCAAGGTGTTCCTGCTGGATACCAGCACACTGACCCGTGGATATCGCAGCATCAGCTTTCTGGTGCTGGGAGCGCTGCTGCTGGGCGTGAGCTTTGCCTATCAGCGCGACTGGCTGCATCTGCGTGCCGACGGGAACGCGCGATGATCATGCGCGCGGCGCTGATTGGGCTGTTGCTGGCGGCTGCCGCGCCGGCATTTCACTATGAGCGGCCGGTGGAGTTGGCGACCGGCGATGCACCTGAGACGTGCGTTGCGCTGCCGGCCGATCTTCTGAGCCATGCGGCGCCGTGGCTGCAGGACCTGCGCGTGATGGCGAATGGCCGCGACGTGGCCTACATGGTGCGCACCTCGAATGACGGTGCGTCGGTGGTCGCGCGGCCGGCGCGAATCCTGAACCTGGGGCGGCGTAACGGTGAGATCAGCTTCGATGTGGAGGTGATGGAGCCGGTCTATCAGCGCGTGGTGCTGCACGTGAACCGCTCGCGTTTTTCGGTGCTGGTGCGGATTCGCGGCATGCAGCG
>DASVAI010000050.1:0-2476 GCA_036376445.1 Acidobacteriaceae bacterium | reverse complement strand
TCGGATACTCCACCGCAAGCTGCCGCGTCATCGCGATCACCGCGCCCTTGCTCGCGCAATACGCAAACCGCTGCTTGATTCCGATCAGCCCCGCCACCGAGCCGATGTTCACAATCGAGCCGCGCACCGCCAGTAGCAGGGGCAGCGCCGCCTTCGTCACCAGGTACACGGACGTCGCATTCACCATCATGATGCGCTCGTAATCAGCCGCCTCGGTCTGCGCAATGCCGCCCACCAGCCCAATGCCGGCGCAGTTCACCAGAATGTCCAGCCGCTCCAGCCCGCGCAGCGCCGCATCAATGGAAGCTGCATTCGTCACATCCATAGTGACAGCTCTCGCGCCCGGCAGCTCCGCCGCCAGCGCCTTCGCCTCGGTCTCGTTCAGGTCGGCCACAATCACGGAAGCGCCCGCCTCGGTCAGGCGCCGCGCAGTAGCCGCGCCAATCCCGCTCGCGCCGCCCGTGATCAGCGCTATTTTCCCGTTCAGATCAAACACGAATCTCTCCACCTGTCTCATGCAGCGCAACCGGAAGCGCCTCGCCGCCGCGCTCTGATGATAAGTAAGCCGCCTCCACCACCCGCATCGTGTCCAGCGCGTCTTCTACCCGCGTCGGCATGGAATCCGCCTCACCCAGCGCGAAGCGTTGTACCGACAGCATCGATCCCAGAAACGCATCCGGAAACCATTCCCCCTGCACCGGCTGCCGGCCCGCCGTCACTCCCGGCTGCGTGGTTCTCGGATAGAGCTCCAGCGTATCGCCTCGTCCCTTCGGATAATCCAGGTTCACGCCCATCTGCGCGCGCATCACGCCGCCCGTTCCCTCCCACTGCACATAACTGTGCTGCAGCTCCGGATACGCAGGGTCAAGCCCGTGATTGGTCGCAATCAGCACGCGCGTCCAATCGTTATAGTCCAGCACAATCACGCTCTTGGTCGCCGCCAGGTCCGGCGTGCGCGGATTGCGCACCGTCTTCGCATACACCCGCTGCGGATTCCCCAGCCACGAACGCACCAGGTCGACGTAATGGATGCTGTGATACACAATCTCCAGCCGCGGCGCGATCTTCAGAAAACTCCACAGCTCCCACGGGGTATGCGTGCTCACCTGCACTTCAATATCGTGCAATGTGCCAAGCGCGCCCGCATCTGTAATCGCGCGCGCCGCCAGCATATTCGGCGCCCACCGCAACTGAAAGTTCACCGCCGCCCGCAGCGCGCGCTCGCGGCACAGCGCCACGATTGCCTCCGCCTCCTCCAGCGTCTCGCCCAGCGGCTTCTGGATCAGCACCGTACTGCCCTGCGGAATCGATGCCAGCACCTCGCGCACCGCCGCCGCCGGCACGGCAACGTCGAACACCACCGGCCCCTTTACCTTCGGCAGCACCTCCGCGGCGCTCGCTCCGCTCAGCGGAATATTCCACTCGCCCGTCAACCCACGTGCCTGCTCCGCATCGCGATCCACGATCGCTGCGACCGGAAGACCGCCCTTCCGGTACGCTGGCAGATGCGCATTGCGCACAATCCCGCCCGCGCCGATCAGCACAATCGGCAGAGCGCGCCCGCCCAGCGTTGTTGCATCGTTCGCGCTCACGAACCCGCTTCCATCCTCAGCACATATGCATACTTGCCCGGCAGCGAGGCCGGCAGGGTAACTTCCACGTCCGCGCCCTTCTGCGTCCAGCGCAGTGGCTGCGCACCACCCAGCAGCCGCATCTCGGAGCCCTTCGCAGGCTGCACGTTCCGCAGCACAATCGAGCCGCCCTTCGGCTCGCCCATCAGCGTCGCGTACACGCGCCCGCTCTTCACCGTAAAGCGCACCGGAATCTGCTGGTCCGTCTCGCCTTCCGCGCGCGACCACGGCGTCGTCCCGTAGATCGCCTCGCCGTTCTGCCTGAGCCATGCGCCAAGCTGCTTCAGCCGGTCCATCTGGATCGGCGGTATCGTCCCATCCGCCTCCGGACCCACATCCAACAGCAGGTTGCCGTTCTTGCTCACAATGTCCGCCAGCAGATAGATCAACTCATCCGGCGCGATCGTCTCCTTCTCGCCTTCAGCGCGGTTGTAGCCAAACGACCGCCCCAGCCCGCGGCACTCTTCCCACTTCACCTTGCTGATCTCGCTGCGCTTCTCGTACTCCGGCGACTGAAAGTCCGAATGCTTCACGCCGAAGCGGTCATCGACCACGCCATCCGGAATCGCGTTGTAATAGTCCGCCATCACCTGCAATGGCTTGCCTGTCTTCGGCCAGTCGATGTCGTCCCACAGCACGTCCGGCCGATAATTCCGGATCAGCTCCTCAATCTGATCGAATGCATAATTCCCATATGCAATCGACTCCGGCTTCACCGCCTGCCAGTCATTCCCGCCGATGATCGGGCCGCGGTTGAAGGTCCAGTCGTACCCGCCGGAGTAGTACAGACCCATCCTCATCCCATCCTTGCGCACCGCATCGGTCAACTCGCCTACAAGATCGCG
>DASVAI010000039.1:0-17222 GCA_036376445.1 Acidobacteriaceae bacterium | reverse complement strand
TCGTCTGGGAGCCTGATCCGCTGACCGGCGGGCGTGGCCTGCGCAACAACAAGATCAAGCAGCTCGCCTCCGGACGCTTCGGCGTGACGGCAGAGTATCTGGCCAATGCGGAGGAGATCGAGATCAAGATCGCGCAGGGCTCAAAGCCCGGCGAAGGCGGACAGCTCCCTGCGCACAAAGTCACCGAGCTGATCGCGCGGCTGCGCCATGCACAACCCGGCGTGATGCTGATCAGCCCGCCGCCGCACCACGACATCTACTCGATCGAAGACCTGGCGCAGTTGATCTATGACCTGAAGCGCGTGAACCCGCGCGCTGCCATCGGCGTGAAGCTGGTCTCCGGATTCGGTGTGGGCACGATTGCTGCCGGCGTTGCCAAGGCATTCGCGGATTACATTGTGATCGCCGGGCACAGTGGCGGCACCGGCGCATCGCCGCTATCCAGCATCAAGCACGCCGGCAATCCCTGGGAACTGGGACTGGCTGAGGCGCAGCAGTCTCTGCTGGCCGAGGGCCTGCGCGGCCGGGTGCGCCTGCGCTGCGACGGCGGGCTGCAGACGGCGCGCGATGTGCTGATTGCCGCGATGCTGGGCGCAGACGAGTTTGCCTTTGGCACCGCGGTGCTGGTCGCCATCGGCTGCGATATGGCGCGGCAATGCCACCTGAATACCTGCCCTACGGGCATCGCAACGCAGAAGCCGGAGCTGCGGGCAAAGTTCCGCGGCAAGCCGGAACACATCATCCGCTTCTTCGAAGGTATCGCGGGCGATCTGCGCCAAATGCTGGCCAGCCTCGGGCTCGCCACGCTGGGCGATGCGGTGGGCCGCGCTGATCTGCTGGAGCAGACGCGTCGGATCGGCGCACTAGACCTGACCCGCATGCTGGCTGCGCCCGTGGACGGCGTGCGCGCCTGGGCTGGGCAGCGCAATGTGCGTCCGCAAAGCGAAGTGCCCGTCGACGAAGAATGGGTTGAGCCGGCGCTGGCCGCAGCCCGCGAAGGCAAGCCCTTCTCGCTCAGTAGCAAAATCGCGAACTGTGACCGCACCGTGGGAGCGCGGCTGGCGGGCGAACTGGCGGCGGAACGACTGACACATCGCCAGCCGCCTCCGCTCATCGATATCGAGCTCGAAGGCGTGGCTGGTCAATCGTTCGGTGCATTTGCCGTGCCCGGCATGCGCATCGTCTTCGAAGGCCTGGCAAACGACTTTGTGGGCAAGGGTCTCAGCGGCGGCGAGATCATTCTGCGCGCCGAGGGCGATGCCGCCCGAGAAAGCTCGCATCACGTGCTGCTGGGCAACGTCGCACTTTATGGCGCAACAGCGGGCCGCCTGCTGGCCGCGGGGCGGGCCGGTGAGCGTTTCGCTGTTCGCAACTCCGGCGCAGTTGCGGTAGTCGAAGGCGTGGGCGATCACGGCTGCGAGTACATGACCGGAGGCGCCGTGCTGGTGCTGGGCCGCGCAGGGCAGAACTTCGGCGCCGGTATGACGGGCGGCATCGCCTGGGTGCTGGACGAGGACGGCAGCTTCGTGAACGAGCAGCGCTATCACCCGGAGTTTCTGGATGCCACATGCCTTGCGGATGATCCGGACTCGGCGGCGCAGGTCAACGAACTGCTCATGCTGCACGCGGCCAACGCGCGCAGCCAGCGCGCGGAGGTGTTGCTGATGGACTGGGAGAAGACGCAGCGCTCGCTAGTGAAGCTGACGCCGCGGCCGCAGGCCTGAGCGCGCCGTTCTAGTGAGCCATTGCCGGAACCGGACGTAGCGCCTGGATCGCCGACTGAAGATCGTCGGCGAGCCTCGCCTTCATCGGCTCCTCAAGAGGGCGATTCGATGCGGTGAGATAGAAGACGTCCACCGCCAGTTCGCCTTCGGTATCGATCAGCGCCACGCGAATATCGCAGCCATGCGTCGCAATGACAGAGGCAATCGTACGCAGGAGTCCGGGACCGTCCTGCGCGACTACCTGCATTACGGTGCTGGCGCTCGATGCCGTGTCGTCGAAGGAGATGCGCGTCTCCACGCGCATCTTCACCGGCAGAAGATGCAAGTGGCGGCGCGCGCGCATCAGTCCGTCCACCGATGTTCGTTTTGTTACCGCGTCCATTACTTTCTGCGTGAAGCGGCCAAACTCCGACGGGTTCAGCTCGAGCGTGCCGAAGGAATCGGCGAAGAGAAAGCTGTCCACTACAACTCCGGCCTCGTTCGCGAAGGCCTCCGCCTTGACGATGTTCATGCCGAGGGCGGAGAGCGTACCGGCGATATCGGCAAACAGCATCGGCCGGTCCATGGTGATCAGCGACAGTTCAAAGAGGTGCCGCGTCTTGCGCAATGAAAGTTGTGCGGGCTGCTGATCGAGGCGGACGGACATTTCCAGATGCGCGCGAATCTGCTCCGGCAGCCGCGTCTGCACGTAACGCTGCGGCAGCCCTTCGAGGAAGCGCTGCATCTCCTCTTTGCGATCGGGTACAAGGGCCGTGATCTTGCGGAGCAGCGCCGGGTCGAGCGATGCGTGATAGCGCTCCTCGTCCACGCTGCGATCCATCCAGTTGGATGTGGCGATGAAGAGCTGCCACAGGTTCTCTGCCTTCCACGGAGTCAGCGCTTCAGGATTCACGGCGCGCACGTCGGCGTAGGTCATCAGGCAGAGCATGCGCAGGCGCACTGGTGTTGCTACCTTCTCGGCGAGCGTTCGCAAAGTTTCGGGATCGAAGATGTCGCGGCGCAGCGCTGCCGACATCGCCAGGTGATCTCTCACCAGCGACAGCACGACGTCGCGCTCTTCGATGTCCAGTTCGAGCCGGCTCAGCACCGCCTCGGCCAGTTCTGCGCTTTGCGTGGTGTGATCTCCGCCGCGACTGGCCTTGCCGGTGTCGTGCAGCAGCAGGGCCAGCAGCAACAGTTCCAGCCGATCAATCTCGTCCAGCAGGCCTGCGAAGCGCCGCTCCCAATCCTGCGCGGAATCGCGCAGCGCATGCACGTTCTCGATGGTGAGGAAGGTGTGCTCGTCCACCGTGTACCGATGATAGGAGTCGCGGATCACCAGCGCGTCGATGCCATGGAACTCCGGCACCAGCATCTCCAGCACGCCCAGCGCGTGCATGGTGCGCAGCGCCTGCGCGGCGTTTCGTCCTGACAGAATGCGCTGCAATCCCGCCCACAGGAACGGTCCCTCCGGCAGATGAAGATTCAGCGCGGGCAGTGCTTCGCTGATCGCGGCCTCCGCACGCGGAGTGAGCCGCCAGCCCTGCTCCGCGATCTCCGCGAAGACGCGCAGCATGGATTCGGGATCGATGACGATGTCGTCGTCTTCCAGATCGATGCGCCCTTCCGAGACGACAAAGAGTGTGCCTTCGATCGCCAGCCTGCGGCGGCGCCGCGGAAAGAATGCCCGTTGTGCCGGCTGCTGTTCCATCCAAGGAGTGACGCTGCGTGAGATGGTGCGCGCGTGGCGGTAGTAGGTGCGCATCCAGTAGGCCGGATCGGCGCTGCCGCCGGTTTCCAGCCCAATGCTCTTTGCTCCGGCTTCGTCCTGGGCATGCCAGCTCAGGACGTTGTCGTCGCGGCGCGCGCGCAGGTGGAGAAAGCAGCGCGTCGCAGTCATGAACTCCACTGCCGCCTGCACTTCAGGAGAGGGCGCAAGATCAGTCCCGTGCGGCCATTCCCTGCTCTCGCGGATTCTGGCCAGCGCGGCGCACCATTGCGCGGTGTGATGGTCGCGCAGACCGCCCGGAGCTTCCTTGACGTTGGGTTCCAGGTGAAAGATGGTGCCGCCGAAGCGCGCATAGCGCTCGAAGAGCGACTTCTGGAGCAGCCGCTGGATTGAATCGGCCTCGCGCATGACGGCCGGCGGCAGAATCTTCTCGGTCAGGGTTACAAATGGCGCCGAGTTGCCGCTTATAAGGCGGCGGTCCAGTAGCGATAGCGTGAACTCCAGATTTTCCGCGGTGAAGCGCTCACACTCGCGCACATTCCGCGTGGTCGTGCTGGCGCGCAAACCGGTATCCCACAACGCCTGGCTCATGCTGCGGATCAGGTCGCGCGACAGCGATTCGGTGCGCACGTCCGGGCAGAGGAACATCAGGTCGATGTCGGAGTACGGAAACAGCTCGCGTCTGCCGTAGCCTCCGGTAGCCACTAAGGCCACTGGGCGCGCGTCGCCGCCCAGCAGAGACCAGAGCTGCGTGACGATCGAGTCGACCAGGCCGCTGCGGCGGCGCAGGCACGCAGCGCCATCGCCATTGCGGACAAACTGGGCGTCGAGCGAGGCGAACTCTTCGCGGTAATAGTCCGCGGCGACATTGAGCGAAGCCAGGGGCTGCGCCATCGCTTGCCCTCCCTTCAGGAAACGTCAGGCCTTAGAGTGCCGTATCTCCGCGTTCGTCGTTACGAATCCGGATCGCCTCATCGATCCGGGAGACAAAGATCTTTCCGTCGCCGATGTGGCCGGTGCGCGCGGCCGTTGCGATGGCATGGATCACCTTCTCGGCCGCATCGTCGTGCACCACGAGCTCAAGCTTTACCTTGGGCAATAGATCCACCGTATATTCGCGGCCGCGGTAAAACTCCGTGTGCCCCTTCTGGCGGCCGTGTCCGCGCGCCTCCAGGATCGTCATGCCCTCCACGCCGATCTCGATCAGCGCGTCTTTCACAGCGTCCAGCCGCGATGGCTGGATGACCGCCTCAATCTTCTGCATGCCCTACTCCCTTGGACCGTGACTAGATCAGGCCCAGTCGTATCCCTCTTCGCCGTGCTGCGTCAGGTCCATGCCTTCCATCTCGTGCTCGGTAGACATCCGCAGCCCGACGATGAGATCGACCAGCTTCAGCAGAATCAGCGTGCCGACCACTGATAGCACAACGGCGATCGAAATGCCCATGATCTGATTGCCGAGCTGCCCCCAGTGACCATCGACGACACCGACCGGCAGCGTGTTTCCCGCCGCGTCCTTGAACACCGGATTGATCGCACTGGTGGCGAAGATGCCGGTAAGCAGTGCGCCCAGCGTGCCGCCCACTCCGTGCACACCAAAGGCATCGAGCGAATCGTCGTAGCCGAGACGCTGCTTTACCACGGCGACCATCGTGTAGCACACCAGCCCCGCGAGCAGGCCGATGACGAGCGAGGACATGGGCTGCACAAAACCCGCTGCCGGCGTAATGGCTACCAATCCCGCCACAGCGCCGGAGATGCCGCCTAGAGCGCTGGGCTTACCTTGGCGAATCCACTCCGCGATCATCCAGCCGATGGCCGCGGCGGCGGCACCCAGGTGAGTGTTCACGAAGGCACTGGTGGCGAGCGGCCCGGAGGACAGCGCAGAGCCCGCGTTAAATCCAAACCATCCTACCCACAGAAGGCACGCGCCGATGAAGCTGAGCACCACCGAGTGCGGCGCCATCTTCTGCTCGGGATAGCCGACACGCTTGCCTAGGTAGAGCGCACACACAAGCGCGGAGATACCGGAGGTGATGTGGACAACGGTGCCGCCGGCAAAATCAAGACATGGGAATCTGCCGCCCGATGCGTTGAGCAATCCGCCCTGTCCCCACACCATGTGCGCCATCGGGTCGTATATGAAGAACGACCAGAGCACGGTGAAGAGCACCATTGCGCTGAACTTCATGCGCTCTGCAAAGGCGCCGGTGATCAGCGCCGGCGTGATGATGGCGAACATCATCTGGTAGATCATGTAGGTCTGCGCCGGGAAGGCCGCGTATGCGAGATCAGGCTTGGTGCCAACGCCGATCAGAAAGGCGTGATGCAGCCCGCCGATGAAGCTGGTGCCGGCATCGAAAGCCAGGCTGTAGCTCAACAGCGCCCAGGTGACGCTGATGATCGCCATCATGGCGAAGCTCTGCATCATGGTGCCGAGCACGTTTTTCTTGCGCACGAGGCCGCTGTAGAAGAGCGCCAGACCCGGTCCGGTCATCATGAGGACCAGCGCGGAGCTGACCAGCATCCAGGTGTTATCCGCGGAATTCTTGGCGTCCGCCACGGCCTGCTTCAAGGCGGCAATGTCTACCGCGGTAGGCGCGCCAGCCGCCTGTGCATGCACCAGGATGGGCAGCAGCACGATCCCAATTGCTAAAGCAGAACACTTCACGAAAGAACGCATCCGGCTCCCTTCGAGCAGAGATTGATTCTCGATAGCCGGCTGCACGGGGAGTTCGGCGGTGGTCCTTTACGGTCCGAAATTGCAAAATGCCCGAGACACAATGCACCGGATGCGACAGGGATCGCGGCGCGTAGGAATTGTGGGGTTATGAATATGCTGTCATATTTTGGCGCTGTCGCAAAGCACTCTCTTGCGAGCAGCCACCGGCCGGAGAATTGGGTTGCTGGTACCGTAGCCGAGGAGCACGATTTCGATTGCCGCCTCTTGCCCTCGCATCAGTCTGGATCCTTTCGCTTGCCAGCATCTTGCTCATGCTTTTTCGTCCTCGTGGTATTGCGGAGGCATGGTGGATCGGCGGCGGCGCATTGCTGCTGGTGGTCACCGGGCTGCTTCCTTTGTCTGGGGCGGTACACGCCATCCGCGAAGGGCTGGATGTCTATCTCTTTCTCATCGGGATGATGCTGCTGGCCGAGACTGCCCGGCACGAGGGCGTTTTCGACTGGGTGGCCGGTATCGCCGTCGGGCATGCGAAGGCTTCTCCGGTGCGCCTGTTTCTGCTGATCTACCTGGCAGGCGCGGTTGTGACGATCTTTCTTTCGAACGATGCTACCGCCGTCGTGCTGACGCCGGCGGTGCTTGCGGCCGTGCGCAGGGCGCGCGTTTCGCCGCGGCCCTATCTGCTGATCTGTGCCCTTATCGCCAACGCCGCCAGCTTTGTCCTGCCCATCTCGAATCCGGCGAACCTGGTTATCTACGACGCGCGCATGCCGACGCTACCGGACTGGCTGCGAATCTTCCTCATTCCCTCGGCTGTGTCCATGCTCGCGACATACTTCATCCTTTACTTGATCTCTAAATCGCAACTAGCGGGAGAGACAGCCGAGGCGGGCACCTTTCCGCCTCTCTCGCCGACCGGTAAAGCTGCCCTTGCCGGAATCGTTGTCTCAGCGATCGTGCTGCTGATCGCTTCCGGGCTGGGCTTGCAGCTTGGAGCGCCGACCTGCGCCGTCGGGCTGCTTGCCGTTCTGCTGGTGAGCTTTCGGGACAGACGCGCTGCACTCACCGTGGCCCGAGGCGTTTCCTGGTCCGTGGTGCCGCTGGTGGCCGGGCTGTTCATCATCGTGCAGGCGCTCAACCGTGCGGGCATGCTCCAGCTCGCGGAACGAGGGATGCGGTGGGCAGTGGCGCTCCCCGCCCCGGCAGGCAAGTTCGCTGCAGGATTTGCGGTCGCGCTGCTGTCCAACGGGATGAACAATCTCCCGGTGGGACTTGCGGCGGGCACCGCCCTGCGCCACGCGCAGATCGGCGGCGCGATCCAGCATGCGGTCCTGATCGGCGTCGATCTGGGGCCGAACCTCTCCGTTACAGGATCGCTCGCCACCATCCTGTGGCTCATCGTCCTGCGGCGCGAAGGTGTGGAGATCACGGCTTGGGAGTTTCTAAAAGCCGGCATGATTGTCATGCCGATCGCGCTGCTGGCCAGTCTTCTCGTGCTGATCTAATAACTGCTGGCGACTCTGCTCAGTCTGGTCTAGTATTTGTGCCAGTCAGCAATTCATTCCTACTTTGACGGCGCGTGGCTGTGATAGCGTCAGCGCGTGTTTGGAGATGCCGTGCCCCCGCGGCTGAATGTACAGGAGGCGCGCTTGTCGAACGGGCTCCGCAGTTTCCGCGCATGCCTCTGCGTTGCCCTGTTATTTCTCGCCTGCCGTCTTGCTGCCGAGACCATCCCTGCGGGCACGCAGCTTGAGATTCGCATCGAGCAGCCGGTAAGCTCCTACTCCACAAAGGTTGGCACGTTGATCACCGGTGCGCTGGTGGCGCCGGTGAGTGAGGGCGGCAGAGTCATTGTGCCGCTGGGCGCGAAGGTGCACGGTTCAGTTGCTTCCATTCGCCGCGTTGGTCTAGGCTTCGCGCATGAGACGGCCGAAATTGAACTGCGTTTCGATCAGCTAGTTGTTGCCGGTCACCCGCCGCTTCCCATCCAGGTGCGCATCACCAGCATCGAGAATGCGCGCGAGACCGTGAACAGCAAAGGCCGCATTCATGGGATCCGGTCGACATCGACGCTGAGCAATCGCACTTCCGGCATTGTGGGCAGCCTGGCCTTCGGCGATCCCATCGCAGCGATCTTTACCACGGCGGGCTCGGCCAGCGTGCTGCGCTTTTCCGAGCCGGAGATCACGCTGCCGGTCGGAACCGAGCTGCTCGCCGAAACGACAGCCCCGGTCGACCTGCCGGATACGGTTGTGCAGGTTGTGCCTCCGATTGTGACGAATGATGAAGAACGTCAGTTGCTGGGCGATATGGTCCACCGGCTGCCGTTCCGCACCTTTACCTCCGGCCAGAAAGAGCTGCCCTCTGACTCTACGAACCTTGCCTTTATCGGCAGCGGCGATGCGGTGCAGCGCGCGTTTGCGGCCAGCGGCTGGGTGATCGTCGACAGCCTGAACGCACAGACCACCTACAGCACGATCCGCTCCGTCGCGGAGAACCAGGGCTATCAGCGCGCGCCCATGTCGATTCTTCTGCTCAACGGCAAGGCTCCGGACTACGCGTACGCGAAGACGCTCAATACGTTTTCGAAGCGGCACCATTTGCGCATCTGGACGACCACACAGACATGGCAGGGAGAGCCGGTGTGGACATCGTCATCAACGCATGACGTCGGCATCGGCTTTTCGAAAAAGAACAAGACCTTCATCCACCTGATCGACACCAACATCGACAATGAGCGCGCCAAGGTAGTGAACGACCTGATCTACACCGGCTGTGTCACCGGTGTGCAGCTCGTAACCCGCCCCTGGCTGCCCAAGGATGCAAAGAACGGGACCGGAGAAGAATTGGTCACCGACGGCAGGATTGCGATGCTGAAGCTGAATGATTGCGATCATCCGCTGAACGCGATCGAGCAGTCCGGCACCGCCGCGTTGCGGACGCATGGAAACCGCTTCGATCGAAGTACGCGGCAGACGGTGCTCACGCTGAAAAACAATATCCTGCGCGACAACGTGGGCGTGATGGCTTACTCCGGCATTCGTTATGGGCTGGATTCGAAGAAGCACAAGGAGGGGGCGCCTCAGCGCCAGATGAATGTTGAGGGCGAGGAATACAACATCGATACGAAGTACAACCAGCGCGATGACTATGAACTGCCCTCCCGGCCGTCGCAGGCGAAGTCTGCCCCGGAAAAGCCCGGAGCGTGGGCGCCGCCGACAGTGGAGTTTGGTCTGCGCGGCGGCTTTCTCGGTTACTACGGCGGGAACGGCGGCGCGGTCGCCTACATCCTGTCGGGGCCGAATCCTGACGACGTGCTCGCGCTGGTACTGGGCAACTCCCTGCACGACGGCTGGACGATCGGCGGAAGCGTCACGCTGAATCCGCAGAAGTATTTCTCCCACGAATTCAGTTACGATCACAGCTTTACCGAGTTCAACCTGGGACTGGCCATCCTCGGCCATGACTCCACCAGTCAGCAGGAGATCGCGCTGCTGGTCTTTGAACCCAGCGATCTGCGCACCTCCCAATTCACATACAACCTGCTTTACAACTTCCGGCCGAAGACGTCGCGGCTGCGTCCCTATATCGCGGCTGGGCCTTCGCTGCAACTGATGCACTTGGCCGACGCGCCCATCAAGAAGGCTCCCGGCTGGTTCAAGCTGGGGCTGGGCAACATCGGCCTGATCAGCGCCGCGTATAACTTCGGCAGCGATCCGCCGCTCGATGGCGGCGGCATTTTTCGCGCTGGCTTCAACTATGGAGGCGGTATCCGCTATCGCATGACACCGCGATGGATGATCCGCGCCGACTTCCGCGAGACGCTGATCGCGCAGCCGGATTTCTGGTCGAAGTCGCAGAAGGACGTCGAGGGTGGGATCAACGCGGACCCCGGCACCACGTTAACGGTAGTTGGCCCGGTGCTGGACGGCGCGATGCGCCAGGACCGCGTCACGATGGGCGTTTCGTTTACGTTTTGATCGAACTTCCAGATCCCGCCACGTCTTGACTTTCAGAGACTCATTCCAGATCATTCAACCATGCAGCGCAATTCTCCAGCCCGGCGAATGTATATGGCCATGCGGACCCTGGGCGGCCCGCTGTCCACGCCGGAGGCCTGAAGCGCTCTCCTTCGTGCACACACCGCCCAGGGTGACGCGGTGATCCCGGTTGTCCCATCGTTGACATCCCTGTGCCAGGAGGATTTTCCATGTCCGTGAACTCAAAAAATTCCGATTTGCGCGCCCGAACCGGTCGCTTCGATCTCGATTCGCACCTGACTGGCGCGGTCCGCGGCGGCATGCATGCCGATCCAGCAACCGGTGCGCTGCTGACGCCGATCTATCAGTCCACCACGTATCGTCAGGATGCGGTCGGCGTGCACAAGGGCCACACCTACTCGCGCGCGTCGAATCCCACGGTCTCCGCACTCGAAGAGGCACTGGGCGTGCTCGAAGATACCCCGCCCGCGATCTGTTTTGCCACCGGCATGGCGGCTATCTCGGCTGTCTTTCTCGCCCTGCTTCAGTCGGGCGATCACGTCGTGCTCTCGGACGTGGTGTACGGCGGCACGGTGCGGCTTTTCGACCAGGTGCTGAATCATTTCGGCCTCGAAGCCAGCTTTGTCGATACCGCCGATCCCGAGACGGTGAAAGCGGCGATCCGGCCATCGACTCGCATGGTCTTCATCGAGACGCCCGCCAATCCGACGCTGAAGCTCACCGACGTAGAAGCCATCGCGAAGATCACGCGCGCGGCCGGTCTGCTACTCGTCGTCGACAACACGTTTCTCACTCCCCTGCTGCTCCGTCCGCTCGATCTGGGCGCGGATATCACGCTGCTCTCCACCACCAAGTACATCGAAGGCCACAACGCCACGGTCGGCGGCTCCATTGCGTCGCGCGACGAAAAGATACTTGATCGCATCCGCCTCATTCGCAAGACGCTTGGCTCGATCCAGTCGCCGCACGAGGCATGGCTTACCGCACGCGGCATCAAGACCTTGCCGCTGCGCATGCAGCAGCACTCGCGCGGCGCGCAGGTGGTCGCCGAATGGCTCGAGCAGCACCCCGAGGTCTCCCGTGTCTACTATCCCGGGCTCCCCAGCTTTCCACAGCACGAGCTTGCCGAGCGCCAGCACGCGCTGCAGGGGGGCATGCTGTCGTTTGAGCTCAAGCAGGGCGCCGAAGCCGGCATTGCGCTGATGAATGCCGTCCGCCTCTGCGTGCTGGCAGAAAACCTGGGCGCGGCGGAGACCCTGATCACACATCCCGTCAGCATGACGCATGGCGATGTGCCCAGGGCAATGCGCGAGCGCATCGGCATCACGGATGGGCTGGTGCGTCTCTCGGTCGGGCTCGAGGACCCGCGCGACATCATTGCGGATTTGTCGCAGGCTCTGGATGTAGTCAGGAAGAGCGAAACGCTGGCAAAGACTGTGTCGGCTTAAGCCGGCGCTACTCTTCGACGAGGTGGGGGCTTACGCTGTGGGTCACGACCCCTTGTGTCTCGGCCGGCGCGAGCAGCGTGGCGCGCTCGGCGCGATTGCGGCCGGATGACTTCGCGCGATAGAGCGCAGTATCCGCCGCTTCCACCAGTCCTCCGCGGCTGAGCCCGGACACTGGAACCACAGAGCAGACACCTACGCTGATGGTGAGCCGTCCGATCGGCGAGCCGTGATTCTCGATGCCGATCTGGTGGACCCGTGCCCGCATCGCCTCGGCGGTAAGCATGGCGCCTTCCACGTCCACATTCGGCAGTACGGCAACGAACTCTTCTCCGCCATAACGGGCCAGCAGCTCGCCGCCGCGACGCAGATCGCGGGTCAGCATCTGGGCCACGGCAGTCAGGCACTCGTCGCCACGGAGATGCCCGTAGCGGTCGTTCAATGATTTGAAGTGGTCGATGTCCACCATCACAATGGAGATCGGCCAGCCGGATCGCAGTGCGCGGTTCCACTCGACTTCGAGCACCTGCTCGAAGCGCCGCCGATTCGCCACCTGAGTGAGCGGATCGACCAGGCTTTGTTCATGCAGTTTGTTGTTCAGCAGCCTCAGGTTGCGCTCCGTATTATTCAGGCTCTCCTGAACTTGGCGCAGACGGGTCTGGAGAATGGTCGCGCGGAAGGTGTAGATCAGCAGCGCGCCCACCACGGCGGCGAAACCCACCGCGGGCCGATGTTGCGCTGTATGCGCACCCAGCAGCAGTACGCACAGCGTAAAGAAGACCGGGCTCGCGTTGTAGACCATCATGGCGCCCCAGGAGCGGCGCGGCTCTTCCAGAGCCGTCTCGGGACGCGCGTCTTTCGAGAACGCCAGAATCGCAACCGCCAGGAAAGGAACCATCCAGCCCACTTCGATCGGCTTGCCGTTCGTCGGGCTCACATAGGCATCCAGATAGTTCAGCGGCGTGGAGATGAGGATCATCAGCCATGCAAAGATGCAGGCTGTGCGATGGAAGTAGCGGTCCTCGCCGCGCGGCATGGCCAGCAGCCGCACGGTCGCGGTCAGGGCCATCGCCAGGTTCTCGCCCAGGTAGAGCGTGGTCAGCTGTGATGCAGGCAATGTCCGGTGGCTGAAGTGATTGTTCATAAACAGCGTGACGTAAATGAGAACAATCGCCAGGGTGGCCTGCGCGCTGTCCGCGATCAGGATCGCGGTGGAGTCCTGATCTTCTCCGACCGAGCAAACCGCCAGCAGGACGAAGATTCCGTACACAACGAACCAGAAGTCCGAGGGGAGCGCGGCGGTCTGCACATTGTGGTGCACGATCGTGCCGTAGGTGAAGACCCCCTGCCCTATGGCCCAGATCGCCAGTCCGACGCCGAGCAGCCTCCATTTGTCAGCCTGTACTGATGGCTGGCCGCGGCTGCGCCACAGACAGGCGAAACCGGCCAATGCCGGGGCGGCCGAGACCAGCGAATTCGTGATGAAAATGGAGCCGTTCCCCACCGCCGACAGGACGTACAGCGCCATCATGGCCATTGCCACGAGAACCGCCGGTTTGGAGATGCGGATCATTCCGGTTCACGCCCAACTCTATCGACGCATCGAGACTACCCATCAGTCTAGATGGCGGCAAATCATACTCAGGCGGAATTACCGAAGTCAGAAGGCCCCGCCGCTCCACCGGCTCGGATAACCGATCGCTGTGCAGCGCTCTTCCTATCACCCTCGTACCCGAAGAGTTGACTTACTGTATAGCAGACCTAACAAAACGCACAGGAAATTGTCTTGTCCAATCCCTGTCAGAAAACGCTAACTATTTCAGTAAACGGTATCCGCAAAAAAAGAGGGTTGAATGGGCCGCACACGGTTGGGACCTCTCTTCTGGCCCAGACCCGAATCGGCACTTTTGGGTGACTATGGTGTGCCAACAGGTCCAGCGCCATCTCTGCAGCTTGCGCATCACCGGAGAATGCATCCCATCCCATGGTTCCGCCTTTGTGAAAACCGAATCAGCATCTCATTCCGGAAAGGTGAGGATGGCACGCGGCACATCCACGGCACTTCTGCTGATCGACGTCATCAACCACTTCGAGTTTCCCGACGGAAAGCGCACCTTCACGCAGTCGCTGCGGATCGCGCCCGGCCTTCGCCGGCTGAAAGAGCGCGCGCGCCGGGCTGGAGTCCCGGTCATTTACGTGAACGACAACTTTGGCAGATGGCGCTCCCAGATGTCGGAGCTGGTTGCCTACTGCACCCGGCCCGAAGCGATCGGCAGGCGATTCGTAGAACAGCTCCGGCCGGACCGCGACGATTATTTCGTCCTCAAACCGCGGCATTCCGCCTTCTATCAGACTCCCCTGGAGGTGCTCCTGGAGCATCTTGGCGCGTCGACGCTCATCTTGTGCGGGCTTGCCACGAACAGCTGCGTCCTGTGCACAGCACAAGATGCCAAGATGAGGAACCTGCGCCTCATCGTCCCATCCGACGGCTCCGCCTCGCGCACACGCGCAGAACATGAGCAGGCGATTCAGCACATCAAAACCATGATCGACGCCATCACTACGCCGACAGTCAGACTCCGCCTGCCGCGGCGCGCGGGAGCGCGATGAAATTGCCGGCAAGGGATTCACGTCACCGTGAATCTGCAAATTTGAGATGCAGAACCGTTTTGCCGGCGTAAGAGCGCGCATCCAACTACCCGGAGTTTGAAAGGAGTTACGCGAATGAGCATGGAGTCAATGGATGACCTTCTCCTGGACGAGCTGAAAGACCTCTATTCCGCCGAGAAACAGATCACCAAGGCGTTGCCCAAGCTGGCGAAGGCAGCCGCTTCTGAAGAGTTAAAAGAGGCCTTTGAATCTCACCTGGAGGAGACCAAAGGTCATGTGGAGCGCCTCGATCAGATTTTCGAGAGGCTTGGCAAGAGCCCAAGGGGCAAGACGTGCCGCGGTATGCAGGGTGTGATTGAAGAAGGCTCGGAGATTCTCGAGGAATCCGGGAAAGGCGCTCTGCGTGACGCTGCCCTGATATCAGCGGCGCAACGCGTCGAACATTATGAGATGGCGGGCTACGGATCGGTGCGGGAGTACGCCAACATGCTGGGCCAGAAGGAGATCGCGTCCCTGCTCGAGCAGACGTTGGAAGAAGAAAAAGCTGCGGACAAGAAGCTGAACGGTATCTCGAAGAAGATCAATCCGCAGGCCACGCGCTCGTCGAAAGCCGCATAGACTTCCGGGCTCAGGCTCACGTTGTTGTGAGTGCCATTATGGAGATAGGCGGCTTCGCCGATCTCGAAACCTGAATGTAGGAGGGGCCCCAACTCGCTGGGGCCCCTCGTAGTAATACGCCAGATTCACCTCTCGGCTAGTGGCAACCTGTTGCCGGCTGGCGGAAGCCCGGGAACGGATTCAGGTCGCCCATGAAGGTGTAGCGCCCGATGTTGGTAGAGGGGCTCTGCGTCGGCTCCGATATCAGGTTAGGTGCCAGGCGCATGAACCAGGGTAGGAACACCTCATCCTCGGGATGGTAGAACCCGTCGGCACTTTGTGTTCCGTTCGGGTTCGGACCCTGCTCGAAAGTGTTCGTACCCATGGCGAAGCCGATCGCGACGACTGGATCGCCGGTCTCGAGAATGTCGGTGCACCCGTATTGCGGGGCGGTGGGTGTGAGCCACGGCTCCACGGTGTTGTTGACGAAAGGATCGTCAGCCCATTCGGCAATCTCGTGGCTGAGCGGGTGAATGTCCTGCAGTGCCCAGTCGGTGCCTCCGTCTGGACGAGCGTAGACTCCAGGCGAGAGATAGGACGCCCATGCGAACGTCTGGACAGGCGGGTTGCCTTGCGCGCTCGTCGCCGCAGTTTTCGCGCCGTGGAAACCGATCACGCAACAGTTGAGTGGATTGTTGCCCTCGAAGTTGACGACATTGTTCGTGAGGAGGATGGGGAGGCGGGTAGGATCGATATATCCGAGGGTGCCGAGCACTTGGCGGACTCGTGTCTGCCACCACGTGTAGTTCACGTCCGCAAGGATGACGCCGCGTCCCGACTGGAGCAGCACTCCCCTTCCGCTAGGCACGACGATGGTGATCGCGTTGTGAGTGACCGGACTGAGCATGAGGTGATAGGTGCTCGAACCTGTCTTGTTGAACTGCGCGCGCATGGTCGCGTCTTCCAGCTGGAGCTGGACGCCGGCATCACCCTGCGAGAGAACTCCGCCCGGACCCCTAATGAAAGCTGGGGTATTCGGAAACGCACCCGCCGCGGTTGCAAATGGTGTGGAACCGTAGTCATTCAGCGCGAAGACAGGTGAGGCGAGCGTAGCCGGTAGGACATCTTCGCCGCTGAAGGTCCTGCCTCCGACGACGACGTTGACCGGAATGATGTCGGCGGTGACTGCGGCTGAGCAGGCCGAGCCGGTGCAGGTGTTCGGATCAGCGCCGACCATGTTGTAGCCATAAGTGACCCCGTTGTGGGGATCGAGTGTCGTTCCGAACCAGTGCTGGACCGTTCGGGTGGTCGGCAACACCCTGGCTCCGCCAATGGTGGTCGTTCGGGCATGCATTTGCGAATCCTGGATGACCTGCGGTTCGGTCTGGGCTACGGCAATCTGCGCCAGAGCAAATAACAGCAGGCCAGCCGATGCCGCGACAAGCGGTAGTCGTTTCATGATGACTCCTTCTGTTCAAACATCCGACCCTGCCGCTCCACACTCTTCGAGCCAGCACATTCGCTTCTCAAGAAGCACCGTGTGACAGCCTGTTTCGATCTCGAATTCCAGCTGCCGACTGCGTGAGAGTTAATGTCCATACCGGAAATCAGTGAGTTTGTCCCAGGAGCTGGGAGAGCGGATTATTGGAACGGGCGATTCTGCGACCAGCGACTTCGAGGTGTCAAGCTGGACGAACTTTCACTGTTGCTGCCCTGAAAAGCGTTGAAACGGGGATTCCCCCGGCAATTTCGAACGGCGTTTGACATTGCTATAACTTGGCGTCATCAGGCCAAAAGCGAAGCACGTAAATAGTACGACCGATGCTATATCTGCGGTCTGACGCCACAAGTTAGGTAATAGGAAAGGCCACTTAGGTAACTATTTGAGTCTCGGGCAACTTTATGATCCACGCGATTCCAGAAGAGTACCTTCGCAAAATCGACAGGAACGCTTAGGCGAAGATCCGCAGTGATATCAGTTTTGGGAATATAGCGATGGGCAGCCGATGCATATCACCTCCAGGGGCGCGAGGCTTGGCGCAGCAGTGCGTCGTCTCCGCGAGCTTTCATCCGCTGTGTTCTGCCGATGGATGCTGTTTGTGTGCTTCACGCTCGCGGTCGCGTTTCCGCGCTCGGCCAGCGCGCAGTTCACCGAACCTCGGAACTACGAGAACTTTCCGGTAAGGATGAACCAGATTGAATAGGCTTACACATACGCGTGCGAATAGTTCGAATCGTGTCTTTGAATGCGAAGAGCCAACTCACGTTCGTCTTTGCGAAGGCGCTGGCTCATGAAAATGGACCCGCGGTGACAGGCGTCAGCGTGAGGTACGACTACTACTGGGGAAGAGGCTATAAGTAAAGGTATTGCGCGGGTTAGGGCTGGAAGAGTTGTTATCTTCCAACTGGAAGAATTGATAGTTTCGGTCGAACGTTCTGGACCCTACGATGATTTCC
>DASVAI010000036.1:0-5615 GCA_036376445.1 Acidobacteriaceae bacterium | reverse complement strand
GTAGTGGGAGCGCTGGCAAGCTAATGCGGATCACACTCAATCTCGCATCGCACCCGTATGTGGAGCTTCGGCCGCTTTACCAGCGGCTGCGCGTTGTGGCGCTGCTGCTGGTGATCACCGGGGCATTGCTCTGGTGGGTGCTGCGCGGCGAACAACAGAAGGCGAATGCGGCGCACGCGCGCGCGGCAACGATTGATTCGGCCATTACGCAGACGCAGCAGGAGCGGCAGCAGGCGGAAGCCTCCATGCGCCAGCCGCAGAACGAGGCGGTGCTAACGCAGGCGCAGTTCCTGAACAATTTGTTCCTGCATAAATCTTTCTCCTGGACCGCGGTGATGATGGACCTGGAGCAGGTGCTGCCGGCGAACGTGCAGGTGCTGACGATCGATCCCGTGGTAGCGAAAGACGGCAGCGTCACGATTCACATGCGGGTGGCCGGGCCGCGCGACAAAGCCGTGACGCTGGTGCGGAACCTGGAGCATTCACGGCGCTTCCGCACGCCGCGGATTGTGGGCGAGACGGCGCAGTCGCAGAACCAGAACGGCCGGCCGGCGAGCTTCGAATCTGTGAACACGGGTAACGGCGTCGTCTTCGATGTGCTGGCGGAATACAACCCGCTGGAGCCGCGCGAGACAAAGCAGCAGCCCGCGACTGCCGCGAAAACGAAGCAGGTGCGTGTATCGCGTGTGAAAAAGCCGACCGCGCGACGGAGCACACCATGAAACTGACCCGCTCCGGCACATTCAATCTGCTGAATGCACATATTGCCGCCGTGGCGGTACTGGCCATCGTGAACCTTGTGCTGCTGGTGCAGTTGGGGATGGCGTGGCACACATTGCGAACCGACCGGCCAGAGCAATTGCAGCTGAAGCAGGTGGAACTGCGCACAGCGCAACTGCAGGCGCGGCCTCTGCGCAACCTGCCGCAACGGATTGCGGATTCCACAAGTGGCGCCGACCACTTCTATGCAGCGCGAGTGCCGGGGGCGGATTCCGCGATCCTTGCGGAGTTGGGTAGCCTGGAGCAGAAAGCAAACGTGCATCTGAGCCGGGTGCAGACGGCATTTGCGCCGGCGCTGCGCGATGTGACCGAAGTGCGCATGGACGCGAGCGTGAGCGGCGACTATGCATCGGTGATGCGCTTTATCAACAGCGTCGAGCGGGACAAGATGTTTTTCGTGATCAACGGACTGACGCTGACAGGGCAGCAGGGCGGGCTGGTCAACCTGCGGCTGAGGGTGACCACCTATCTGCGCGGCAGTGATGTGGAGCATCTGCAGCCGATCAGCAGCGGCGACGAAGGCACAGCAGGAACCGATCAGGACGGAGGGCGATAGCGATGGCCGTTCGTGTCGGCGCTGAAAGCAAGCCGAAGCTGTATGCCGCGATCGGGCTGGGTGCTCTGCTGGTGATCCTGGCAATCATTCAGATTCCGAAGTTGATTGGAGGCTCATCGCCCGCGCCTGTGACTCCTCTGCCAGTGGCGCCGAGACCTGTTACGGCCAATCCCGCACCGGCTGCGCAGACGACGAATGCCTTTCCGCACGAAGCAACGCAGTTGCCGAGCGCGTCGGCGCTCGATCCGACGCTGCATCCGGAGCTGATGGCGCAGGCCGAGGACACGACGTACAAAGGCAACGGACGAAACATCTTTTCGCCGGATTCCGCGGCGCCCGTCGATATCCCAAAGCCGAATGCACCTATTCGGCCCGGCCCGCCGCCACCGCCGCCGGGACCGCCGCCGCCGCCGACGATCGACCTGAAGTTCTACGGTTACTCCTCGGTGCACGGCGGCAGCAAGGAGATATTCCTGCTGCATGGCGACGATATCTTCCTGGCGCATGAGGGAGACATCGTGGACCGCCGCTATCGCGTAGTGGCAATCCGGCCATTCGCGGTGGAGATTGAGGACATTCCGTACCACAACACGCAGAGCCTGCCGCTCTCGCAAAATTAGTGCCTTATGTTGTTACGCAATTCCAGTCCAGAACCGGAAAACCAGGAAGAAGGCTATCTGCTGCTGACCGTCCTGGTGATGGTCTTTCTGCTGCTGCTGGCTCTGTCTGTGGCCGCTCCGCGGGTGGCGAAAGAGATTCAGCGGGACAAGGAGCAGGAGGCGCTCCAGCGCGGGCTGCAATACAAACGCGCGATCCGGATGTATTACAAGAAGTTTGGCGCCTATCCTACGGACATCAAGCAGCTCGAGAAGACGAACGAAATTCGTTTTCTGCGCAAGCGCTATACAGACCCGATCACGGGTAAAGACGACTGGCGGCTGATCCACATGGGGGAGGCGAAGGTGCCGCCGATGGGGTTCTTCGGGCAGCCGCTACAACAGGGCATGAGCAGCGTGACGACCGGACTGAACGGTGGCGCAGGCGGGTCCGGGAGTGCCGGCGGCGATCCGGGCACGACTGGCGGCGCGATGAACGGTGCGAGCCCGACCAATACTGGAAGCTCGAGCTTCGGGTTTAACAACAGCGGCGGGTCTTCGAACGTGGGCTCTGGCAGCAGCGGCTTTGGATTTTCGAACAGCAACACGGGCGCCACCCCGGGCAGTGTCGGGGGGATGAATTCGACCGGAACCAATGGTCCTGGAAGCAACCTTCCAGGCGCAAACACTCCGGGCAACGGCAACTCTACGGGCACGACGGGCAGCGGCAACACTTTTGGCGGCGGCCCGATTGTGGGCGTCGGGATTCCGGTGAAGAAGCCCTCCATGCTTGAGTACCACAAGCAGAAGAAGTATTCGGACTGGGAGTTTGTCTACGACCCACAGGAAGATCTGGTGATGGCCGGTGGCGTCACGGGCGGCGGAGACGCGAACGGAAACCCCGGCGGTCTTGGCGCCAACGGTACGAATGGATCGCCTAACTCCAGCGGATCCCCTGGTTCGAGTGGGTCCAGTGGTTCGAGCGGCTTTGGGTTTAACAATGGCGGCTCGAGCGGCGGTTCCGGCAGCTCGGGGTTTGGCTTCGGCAACTCCGGGTCGAATCCCTCACCGACTCCGCCGAGCATGCCGCAGCCGAGCAATCCTCAGCAATAGCTGGACTCTTCACTATTCGGGAGCGGGGCGGATGATGCCGAGCTCGCGATAGACGGGCCGCATGGCGGCACGAACTTCCTTCATCTGCCGCCAGAACCATGCGGCGCCGAGGATGCAGCAGGCGCCAGTGAGAACGACCGTCCACGATGCGCTGATCGCGTGAGCCAGGCCGCCGGCAAGCAGGCTGCCGAATGGAGCCATGCCGACGAAGGCCATCGTGTAGTAGCTCATGACGCGCCCGCGCTTGTCGGCGGGAGCGAGCGTCTGAATGATGGTGTTGCTTGCGGCCATGCCCTGCATCATGCCAAAGCCCACGACCAGCATAAGCGCGAGCGAGAGCCAGAGGACATGCGACAGGCCGAAGGCGACGAGTCCCGCGCCGAAGAGAGCCGCGGAGAGGGGCACCATCTTGAGCAGGCCCTTGACGGTCTTGCGCAGGGCCAGCGCGATAGCGGAGACCAGCGCACCCACACCCGCGGCCGCCATAAGAAAGCCAAGCGTGTGCGGGCCGCCGTGCAGGACTTCTGATGCGAAGACAGGCATGAGTACCGTGTAGGGGAGGCCCATGAGACTGACGACGGCAAAGAGCAGCAGCAGATTGCGGATAGGCAGGAAACGGCTGACGTACTGCCATCCTTCCTGAAGCTGCTGATAAATGGTGTCCCGTGCGGTCGGCACGAGGATGGGCCGAAGCTTCATCGCCAGCAATGAGGCGATCACGGCGAAGTAGCTGATGCCATCGATGAAGAAGCACCAGCCCTCGCCATAAAGCGAAATGACGATGCCGGCGAGCGACGGGCCGATAAGACGCGCGAGGTTGACGATGGAGGAGTTGAGCGCGATAGCGTTGCCGAGGTCATCCTTGTGATCGACCATCTCGACCATGAAGGACTGGCGGCCGGGCATATCGAAGGCGTTGATGAGCCCCTGGAAGACGCTGAGCACGAGGATATCGGTGATCGTGATGCGCTTCGATAACGTGAGCCCCGCCAGCACAAGCGACTGCACCGCGGCGAGAACCTGCGTCCAGACGAGGACGTTGCGCTTGTTCCAGCGGTCGACCCAAACGCCCGCGAATGGCGCAAGCAGGAAGGTGGGGATCTGGCCCATGAAGCTGACGATTCCCAGCAGCCAAGCCGATCCGGTAAGGCGATAGACCAGCCAACTGGTGGCAATGCGCGTCATCCAGGTGCCGATGAGCGAGATGCTCTGGCCGCTGAAGAACAGGCGGAAGTTGGGTGCGCGAAGTGCTCGCCAGGCATGCGAGATGCCGCCGGGCTGGTCGCGTGTTGCAATCGTCTCGGTGGCGGAGAGCTGTGTGCCCTCGGGCGCGGCGGCGGGCACCGGGTCTTCGAGTTCCGGCACTTCCAGTGCTCCGGTGTTGTCTACGCCGGTATCTCTTGGTGTCATTCGCGGTCCGCTAGTTTGGATGCCCGCGCACACGGGCCGGCTTCATTGTCGAATTATGGCGACAGGAACTCCATCGTTGTGTCGCAAGTGCCGGTGTCGTCCTGATACGCTACTAGCCGCACTATACCGGACCCCTGCTGCCGCCCACACAAGGATGATCGTCGTTGATGCCTAAACTATTCGCAACCAAATCGCTCTCGGCGCTGGGCGCCGAAGCATGTGAGGAGGGGGAGCGCACGCTCAAGCGTTCGCTCGGCCCGGTGAATCTGATCACCCTAGGCATCGGGGCCATTATCGGCACCGGCATCTTCGTGCTGGTCGGTCCGGCAGCCGCCAATTACGCGGGGCCGGCTGTGGCGCTCAGCTTTATCGTGGCCGGCATCACCTGCACCTTTGCCGCTCTGTGCTATTCGGAGTTTGCTTCGCTGATTCCGATCTGCGGCTCTGCCTATACTTACGGCTACGCGACGCTAGGTGAATTCATTGCGTGGATTATCGGTTGGGACCTGGTGCTCGAGTATGCCTTCGGCGCGTCTACAGTTGCCGCCGGATGGAGCGGCTATTTTGTGAGCCTGCTCGACGATCTCGGCGTTCATCTGCCTCCGCAGATCATTGCCACCCCAGGTACAGAGCTCTATCAATACAACGGCCATTGGGTGCCATTCATGTCGTTGCCGGACAGCGTGAGTGTTCACTTGTCCTCGCTCCCACATGCCACAGCATTCGCCAATCTCGTCGCCTTCGCTGCCATCGCCGTTGTCACAACGGTGCTGGTCATCGGCATCCAGGAATCGGCGAACCTGAACTCAGCCATTGTATTCATCAAGCTCGCAGTAGTTGGCGTGTTCATCGTCGTGGGTGCGGTGTTCCTGTCGAGCCATCCACACCTGGCGCATGCCAACTGGCATCCCTTTATTCCGCCTTCGCAGGGCGACGGGCACTACGGCGTTAGCGGCATCATGGCGGGCGCGGCTTCGATCTTCTTCGCCTACATCGGGTTCGATGCGGTATCCACCGCGGCGCAGGAGGCGAAGAATCCGCGGCGCGATATGCCGATCGGCATCATTGGCTCGCTGGTGCTCTGCACGATCCTCTACATCATCGTGGCGCTGATACTCACGGGGCTGGTGAACTACAAGATGCTGAATGTAGGCTCGCCG
>DASVAI010000032.1:0-13139 GCA_036376445.1 Acidobacteriaceae bacterium | reverse complement strand
CTGGCGGCGGCGGACAGCGGCGCCGCGACCGGCGTGAAGACGGTGATCAATAACCTGACGGTTGCGGCGGCAGTAGCGGAGAAGAAGGAAGAGCCGAAGCCGGAGGTCCGGCGCAAAGAACGGCGCCCGCCGCCTCAGCAGCAGCAGGCAATGGCGGAACCGACCCCGGCGCCGGCCGCAGCGGAGCCTGCACCGCGCCCCGCGCCCCCGCCACCGCCCAAACCGGCTGCTCCGGTAGCGCGGACGGTCTCGATTCCGGCGGGCACTTCCCTGCCGATCCGGCTTACTGAGGCGCTGGACAGCGGCACGACGCAGACCGGACAGCCGATCCACGGGACACTGGCGGCGGACGTGATTGCCGACAACATGGTGGCGGTCTCGCGCGGCACGCCGGTGACCGGCCGGGTTGTCGAGGCAAAGGACGCGACGCACTTTTCCGGCAGCTCGGCGCTTTCGGTGGAGATCACGTCGGTGCAGTTGAATGGGCATTCCGTGCCGGTGAGCACGACTGCCTTTTCGCAGCAGGGTAAGGGCCGGGGCAAGAACACCGCCATGAAGGCCGGCGGCGGCGCGGCGCTGGGCGCGATCATCGGCGCGCTTGCCGGCGGGGGCAAGGGAGCAGCGATCGGCGCAGCTTCCGGCGGCGGACTGGGCGCGGGCGTGAACGCGGTGACGCGCGGCGAGCAGGTGAAGATTCCGGCGGAGACGCTGGTGAACTTCAAGCTGCAGTCGCCGGTGAGCGTGACGACGTCGCGGTCGGCGAATGGGTCGGCGGTGCAGACGTATAACGAGGATGACTCGAACCAACCCCAGTAGGACTGGCCGTCCGGGCAAAGGCCCCGTGGCGTGGACTGGGCGTCCGAAGCAAAGGCGTCTGCGGCGCGTGTTGTGGGGCTCCCGGTGGTCGCTCGCGTCTGGCTTGGTGGTCTTGTTTTGCGGTGCTGGTGAGTAGGCGCTAAGCAGTACGAACAGGCAGTTGCAGCTTCGCTGCGACGTAACTCGCCCACCCTACGCTATACGTAGGGTGGGCACCCGGCTCGGTTTTGCTCGGGTTGGGTCATAAAAAGGGCGGATGCTTCTGGCATCCGCCCTTTTGTTGGATTGGGTGGGTTATTGGACAGTTGCGGTGATGGTGGTCGTGGCGGTCTTGGAGCCGCTGGTTGCAGTGACGGTTACGGTGTAGTTGCCGGCGGGTGTGCCGCCTCCTCCTCCGCCACCACTGCTGCCACCGCCGCAGCCGATGACGCCGATGGAGACGAAGAGCAGCATGAGGCCGAGCATGCGCTGCCATGCGCGGCGGCGACCGGGAAGTCCGAAGAGCAGGATGCCGGCCAGTGCAGCTCCGCCCGCGGCGTACCAGGTGTTGCTCGATGAGTTCATGGCAATGCGCTTTGCTGCATCGCCGGAGACAGTCGAGATGGTGAGGGTATCGCTTACGGCGGTATTGCCGCTGACATTCACGCTAGCCTTGGCGAGCGCACAGGTCGGGGCCGGAGTACCGGTTCCCGTGACCGCACAGATCAGGGTGACGGTGCCGGTGAACGAGGTAGGAGTGACTTTGATGCTTGTGGTTGCAGAGCCGCCGCTGGGAACAGTGACTGTCGTCGGGGTGGAGCTGAGACTGAAGGAGGCGTTGCCTCCACCGCCGGAGAAGGCCTGCGTGCCGGTGTTGTAGTTGGTGTCGCCGCTGTATTTGATGTTTGCAGCCGTGCCGCTGATGGTGACGGTGGCCTGCGCTACCTGAAACCCTTGCGCGTCGGTTCCCGGCATCAGGGATCCGGTGCCGACTGTCGCGCCGCTGCTGTCGGTGAGCGTGACGGTGCCGGTGGGCAGCTTGAAGCCGCTGCTAAAGAAGTTGCCCCCGATGGAGGCCGGATCTACTTCAATGATCGCGGTCGTGCCGCTGCTGCTCGACGAGATGTCTACGTTGTTCTTGGTGACGGTGAAGGTCTGGGCGGCAGCGGTGCTGGCCTTGAAGCTGGCGTCACCTGAGTAGCTGGCGGTCACGTTATAGGTGCCGGGCACGTAGGCGATGCTGAGCTGGTTTGGGATTTCGGCAAAGCCGTTGCTATTGAGAGGGACATTGTTGGCGTTCAACTGCGCAGCGGAACTTGTGAAGTTCACGGTTCCACCGGCCTGTAGTGTGTAGGTTTGTTGCTGCGTGGAGTTGACCTGTGCGGTAGAGAGGGGCTGCGCGGCAACGGAGATGAATGTGCCGTAGGGAACGCTGGTAACAGCGCCGCCATTGCCGGTGGCGGCGTCGAAGTCCTGAATCTCCAGATCGAGCGTGCTGGCTTCTGGCGTGACGTTGACGCTGACGCCATTGGAGACGCTGGAGCCGAAGACGCCGTCGCCGCCGTAATTCGCGGTAAGCGAGTAGCTTCCGCCGGGAAGGAAGGTGTAGCTGGTGTCGGAGGCGGCACCATTGGTGAGAGTGAGAACTGAGGGCGAGGCGGTCGTTCCCTGCACTGCCGCAGCCGCTGGCGAGGCACCGCTGGCGACGAGCGCCACGTCTCCGGATGGCGTTCCGCCGGAGCCGCTTACGGTAACGGCAACGCTGACCGGCGTACCGTGCACGATGCCGCTCACCGGGACAGTAGAACCGTTGACTGTGAGCGAAGTGGTAGTCGCCTTCGCGGCCGTGACATTCTTCCAGTTTTGGATGAGCTGGGTGACGTCGAGGGTACCGAGCCCGGTGGCGGCGTCGTAACCAGTCGCTGTGTCGTAGCCGGTGAGAAATCCGTTGCTGCCGCAGGCTGTCGGGTCCGATGCCGGGCTGCTGGAGCAGACGACCGAGATGTTGCCGGTGGTGATGTCATGGAAGGCCGCGGGGAACTGCTTGGAAAGGGGGTAGAGAGTGTAGTTCACCTGCCCGAGACGGCCGCCGCCAAGCTGCTGCGTGAGTAGCGCGAGCACGCCGGCGAAGGCAGGTGAAGAGGCGGAGGTTCCGCCGACCACCTGGAACTGGAAGGAGCCCTGAGAATCCTTGGTGCAGTCAACGTCTCCGGGGTTGTCGCCGCCGACGCCGGAGGCGCAAATGACCCAAGCGGAATCATGCGAGCCGGAAGCCGCGAAGAGCGAGACGTCGGGGATCTGACGGGCGTTGCCGCTACCAAAGCCGGATTGCCAGGAGGGCTTGGCGTATGCGTCGGCGCAGGCCACCACGTTGAAGTTTTGGTCCAACGTGGCATTCAGGCAGCCGCTGACGCCGCCGCCGGCGCCGCTGATATTGGTGGACCCACTCGATGACTCGGGCACGTTGTTAGCGAGTTTCCCGTTGGCGCTGGTGGAGTCGTTCCAGGGAGTCTCGGGGATGTAGCTCTTGGCGGACTCCCAGATGTTGGTGTCGTTGCTGGTGTTCCAATACTGCGACTCGTTAGCAGGAGTCTGGTTAAAGTCGGTGCCGCCGACCGCGATGTTGAAGGGCGTGGATCCGATGCCGTTGACCTGGAGTCCCTGGGTTGCGGAGGGCTCGTTGTTGGGATTGTCGCAACCGGCGGCGCCGCTGTCGCCGGTGGAGACCGTGACAGAGATACCCTGGGCGGCGGCCTGCTCCCAGAAATTGAGGATTTCGGCGTTGCCGCTTTGGAGCTGGTAGGCCTCGCATCCGCCGAAGCTGACGTTCAGGATGCTGACCTGGTTGTCATCGAGAGCGCGCTGAATGGCGAGGAAGAGGCCGGACTGAAAGGTGGTGTCCTGCGCGGTGTAGAGGTTGATGTTGGCGCCGGGTGCGATCCCGCCAGCGACTTCGAGATCGAGCAGGGCTTCCACATCATCGCCGCTGACCGCACCGGGATCATTGCCATCCACGACAACTTTTGGTGTGCCAGAAGCGATGCCGGGCAGGAAAAGGGCGCGGTAATTGGCGACGTTGCTGAGGTCGACATTGGAGTCGCCGGCGATGCCAATGGTGACGCCGGCGCCGGTGAGGTTAAGGCTACCGGAGTGATTCTTGTTCAAAGTGGAGTTGGGAATGTTGTAGATGGTGGCGGCATCAGCAGGCGTGACGAAGTAGTAGTTGCCGGTCCCGTTGCTCTTGGGAACGGTGAGTTCCGGCTGATTGACCCGAGGCTGAACGGACAAGGCACGCGGATTCGCGCTGGTGGGCGCGGGAGTGGCGGTCCTGCCGCTCGGGGCGGTGTGCATGGCGCGCGGGTGGAAATCGTTCAGCGGCGAGATGCCGGCGACGACCGGCGCGAGGGCGGCGGGGATCTGTGGGTTGGTGACGTTCGAGACATGGTGTACGCCGTCAAGCTGGAAGGAATGAATCCGGGTGGCGAAGGCGCTCTGGATCTGGCCGGCGGTGCCGGAGAACTCGATGGTGGTGCGGGAGGCAGAGACCTTTCCGACGGCAAAGCCCTGCGACTGAAGCCAAGCGATGACGGCCTGCACGTCGGACTCAGCGGGACCGAACTGGCTGCCGATCTGGGTGGGCGTGAGCCAGCGGTGATAGCTGGAGCTGCCGGGGGAGTGCGCGGCGGCGATGTACTGCTGGAGGGCGGCCTCCTGCTCGGCGGGACGCTTGAGCAGGAGCAGGACGCGGCTGGCCGGAGTATTGATATCGACGGCGCCGAGGTCGCGGGCGCGCCGGGGCATGGGACGGACATTGCCGTGGAGCGTGATGCGTCTGTGATTGTCGACGGGCTGGGTGATCTGCGGTTGCGCTACTGCCGCATAGGCCGCGGTGGAGATGCCGGCGAGCCCGAGGCAGACAAGCGAGCGTACACTGCGCTTCCAAGACTGAACGATGGCCATTCGATTCGAGGTCCTTTTGCCGGCGTTAGAGAAGGAAATGCCGGCTTGTCATTGCTTTTCTAATTTCGCGGGTGCGGCTTTCAGACGTGCTGCTCCCGGTTTGGTCAACTGGTGCGGCCTATTAAAGCAAATTTCCCACCGCGATGTCCCATTAAGTTCTGCGCGGAGTGGCTTTTCGTAACGGGAGCCACGCCTGCACTCGCGAGTCAGAGCATTGCATCGGAAATTTGCTTCGTGCCAAGCGGTAACACGATTGGGCCACGAAAGTTGCGCGAATCTATAACGACCGGCGCTGGATTGACTTCACCGGCGGGCGCGGATAGGTTCGATGACAGCGTTTGCCTGATTCGCCACTCGCATTTGCGGCGGGTGCGGAGGTTCTGTTGCCCAAATCCTTACCCGGCCCGATGCCTTGGAGGCGTTCCGCGTTTGCGCTTCCACTGATTGCCTGCGCGTGGCTTACGCCTGCTGGCGCGCAATCCATCGCCTCTGCGCAAACTCCGTCGACGACAGAGCTGGCGCAGCAGGAGCTGGCACGCTTTGAAAAGATGGTGACGGTGAAGGTGCTGCCCAATGGGCTGACCGTGCTGCTGATCCGGCGGCCGGAGGCGCCGGTCTTTTCGTATTACACGCTGATCGATGCGGGCGACGCGAACGATCCGACGGGGCAGTCGGGGCTGGCGCATATGTTCGAGCACCTGGCCTTCAAGGGAACAGAGGAGATAGGGACGACAAACTGGCCGGCGGAGAAGGTGGCGCTGCAGAAAGTCGAAGAAACCTATGCCGCGTATGACCGCGAGTATCGCAAGCGCGTGGGTCAGGATCCGGAAAAGTTAAAGCAATTGCGCGAGGCCTTCGAAGCGGCGAAGAAGGACGCGCAGCAGTATGTGGTTCCCAACCAGTTCACCGAGATCGCGCAGGAGAACGGCGCGACGGGATTGAATGCGTCGACGGGTCTGGACTCGACGGAATACTTCTGGAGCATGCCAGCGAACCGGCTGGAGCTGTGGGCTTACATGGAGAGCGGACGGCTGGGGCATCCGGTGCCGAGGGAGTTCTATAAAGAGCGCGATGTGGTGATGGAAGAACGTCGCATGCGGATCGATTCGAATCCGATCGGGCGCATGGTGGAGCAGTTCCTTGCGACCGCGTATGTCGCGCATCCATATGGCCGGCCGGGGGTGGGGTGGGAGTCGGAGCTTTCGCAGATCGATGCGACCGAGGCGGAGGCCTTCCACAAGAAGTACTACGCGCCGTCGAACATTGTGGTTGCAGTTGCCGGCGATGTGAACGCCGCGACGGCGATGCCGCTCATGGAGAAGTACTTCGATCCAATTCCGGCAGGGCCGAAGCCGGAACCGATGTCCACGGTTGAGCCGCCGCAAAACTCAGAGAAGTCGGTGATCATCCGCGAGACGACGCAGCCGTTCTATCTCGAGGGTTATCACCGCAGCGACTATCTCGATCCGGATGACCAGGTGTATGACGCGATCTCGGACATTCTTTCGAACGGGCGGGTGTCGCGGCTCTATCGATCGCTTGTGCGCGACCAGCGCATTGCGGCCGAGGCGGAGGGCTTCAGCGGATTTCCGGGAGTGAAGTTTCCCGGGCTGTTTGCCTTCTTCGCGGTGCCGCTGCCGGGGCACACGCCGGAGGAGATGCGGGCGGCGATCCATAAGGAGATCGACAAGCTAAAGACGCAGGACGTGACGGACGAAGAGCTGGCAATGTTCAAGACGCGGGCGCGCGCGGATCTGTTGCGCTCGCTCGCCGACAACCAGGGACTTGCAGAGGCACTTGCGACGTATCAACTGCGCTACGGCGACTGGCGGGAGCTGTTCCGGCAACTGGATAAGATCGACAAGGTATCAAAGGCGGACGTTCGACGCGTGGCGAACAAGGTGTTCACGGAGATCAACCGGACCTACGCGATTATCGAGACGGTGCCGCCACCGAAACAGGACGCGGCCGGGCCGAAGGGTGGTGGGCTGTGAGAATGCTCGATATCCCATCCTTCGCTTCGCTCAGGATGGAGCACCCGGGTTGGTGGGGACTGCCAGCTTCCCTGTTGCTGATGCTTGTTATGTTTGTGCCTGCGCTCGCTCCTGCGCAGCAGACGCAACAATCGCAGCAGGCGCAGCCGTGGAAGCAGATTCCGATTCCGACTTTGCCGGCGTTTCACCCGCAGCAGCCAAAGCGAATTGTGCTGGAGAATGGCGCGATTCTTTTTTTGCAAGAAGATCACGAACTGCCATTCATCGACGCCTCTGTGAACATTCGTGGCGGCGGGCGCGATGTGCCGGTGGAGAAGACTCCATTGGTCGAGCTGTACGGAGAGACGTGGCGTACGAGCGGAACGGCGAAGATGTCCGGCGACGCGATGGACGACCTGCTGGAGTCGAAGGCCGCGAAGGTGGAGACGGGCGGCGATATCGATTCGACGAGCGTGAGCTGGTCGTGCCTGAAGACGGATTTCGATACGGTTTTCGGGCTGGCGACCGATCTGCTGCTGCATCCGAAGTTTGACCGGAGCAAGCTGGACCTGGCGAAGCAGCAGATGGCGACGGGCATTGTGCGGCGCAATGATGACGCGTCGGAGATTGCGAGCCGCGAGGCAGCGAAGCTGGTGTACGGAGCGACGAATCCCTATGGACGAACGCCCGAGCTGGCGCAGGTGATGTCGGTAACACTTGCGGACCTGGAGCAGTTCCATGACAGAACCGTGATCCCGAACGGCATGATCATTGGCGTGACTGGCGACTTTGACAGCGCGGCGATGGAGCAGAAGCTGCGCGCGGCGTTTGGCGGATTGAAGAAGGGCACGCCGCTGCCGCCTGCGAAGGAAGATTTTCATGGGCCGACGCCGGGCGTCTACTCGGTGGACAAGAACGATGTGAACCAGAGCAACATCTGGATTGTGGGACTGGGGACGGAGCGGTCGAACCCCGACTATTACGCGCTGAGCGTGATGAACCAGATCTTCTCCGGTGGCTTTGGTTCGCGGCTGTTCCAGAACGTGCGCACGAAGATGGGGCTGGCGTATTCCGTCGGTGGGGCGTACGGGGCATCGTATGACCATCCGGGGCTCTTCTATACAGTGGCGGCGACCAAGAGCGTGAGCACGGTAGATGCGACGAAGGCGATGCTGGATCAGATTGATGATCTGAAGTCGCAGCCGTTTACGGACGACGAATTGCGACACGCCAAGGATGAGTTGCTGAACTCGTTTGTGTTTCGCTACGACACGCCGGAGAAGGTACTGGCGGAACGGGTAAGCCTGGAGTTCTACGGCTATCCAGCGGATTTTCTGGAGAAGTATCGCGCAGCGGTAGAAAAGGTAACAACGGCTGATCTGGAACGAGTGGCGCGCAAGTACGTGGATCGCTCGAAGCTGGCGGTGCTGGTAGTGGGCAATGTCAACCAGATTGCCAGCGGCACGCCGGGGCAGCCGGGCAAGCCGCTCTCCGATCTGGGGCAAGTGCATCCCATCGACATCACGATTCCGATGCCGGCAGGCATGCAGGGCGGCGGACCGGGCGCGCCGTAGAAGGCCGCGGGCACAAACAAAAGGACAGGAATGGAACTCGCAATTGTGATCATGGCCGCGGGCAAAGGCACGCGGCTTAAATCGCGCAGGCCGAAGGTGCTGCACCGGATTGGCGGACGCGCACTTGTGGAACACGTGATTGCCGCGGCTGCGCAGGTGGTGGAGCCGAAGGACATCTACGTGGTGATCGGGCACGAGGCCGAGCAGGTACGCGCCGCGCTCGCTGCGACAGGCGTGCGTTTTGTGGTGCAGACGGAGCAGCGCGGAACCGGGCACGCAATCCTGACGGCACGGCCTGAAGTAGAGGGGTACGAAAGCATCCTGGTCCTCTCCGGCGACGCGCCGTTGATCCGCACCGAGACGCTGCTGCGGCTGCGCGATTCTCACCTGAAGGAGCGCGCGGCGATGACGATCCTGACGGCACGGCCGGCTGACCCGACGGGATATGGGCGGGTGATCCGGAAGCACGAGGGCAAGCCGGAGGTGACGGCGATCGTGGAGCAGAAGGCGCTCACGCCGGAGCAACGGAATGCGCCGGAGATCAATGCCGGGATTTATGTCTTTGAGACAGCGCCGCTATTCAAGCATATCGGTCAGCTTTCCACCGAGAATGCGCACGGCGAGTACTACCTGACCGATATGGCGGTGTTGCTGGCAAAGGCAGGCGAGCGCGTGGTGGCGCTGGAAGGAACGGACCCGCATGAATCGCTGGGCGCGAACACGATTGCGGAGATGATGGACCTGGATGCGGAACTGCGGATGCGCACGGCACGCGCGCTGATGGCGGAGGGCGTGACGATCTACCGGCCTGAGACTTCGGTGATCGACAGCACCGTAACTGTGGGGCCGGACACGATCCTTGAGCCGTTCGTGCAATTGCTGGGGCGCACCACGATCGGGAGCGATTGCCGGATACGGTCTTATTCTGTGATTGAAGACACGGCGGTGGGCGATAACGTGGCGGTGCTGCATGGATGCGTGATGAACGGGGCGCAGATTGCGAAGGGCGCGATCGTGGGGCCGTATTCGCGGCTCCGGCCGGAGGCGCAGATTGGCGAGGGCGCCCATATCGGCAACTTTGTTGAGGTAAAGAAGTCGCGGATAGGTGCCGGCGCGAAGGCAAATCACCTGACATATCTGGGCGACGCGGACATCGGGCCGGGAACGAACATCGGGGCGGGCACGATCACCTGCAACTATGACGGCAAGACGAAGAGCCTGACGAAGATCGGCGCGAATGTGTTTGTCGGCAGCGATGCAACCCTGGTAGCGCCGCTGGAGATTGGCGACGGGAGCTACATTGCGGCTGGATCCACGATTACGGAAGATGTGCCGCCGGATGCGCTGGCGCTGGGGCGCGCGCGGCAGGCGGTGAAGCCGGAGTGGGCGAAGAAGATGCGGGCGCGGAAGTAATGGACTAGCGAGTCGGCGAGTCTGCTATTTGAATCCGACTTAGCGCTGCACTTCAGACGGCATTGCGGGTCAATGTCTGCTCGAGTTTCTGGAGACTGGGGCGTTCGCCCATCACGATCAGGAAGTCGCCTGCCTGGATTTTAGTTTCGGGTGGCGGGTTAAAGATTGTCCCGCCTCCCTGGCTGCGGATTGCCAGCAGGATCATGCCGGAATTTCGTAACTCTGGCAGTTGCGCTATGGATTTGCCTGTAAAGGGCGAACCGGGCGCGACGCTGACCTGTTCGGTGGTGATTCTGGTGCCGATGCTGGTCCCGGCGAAGTCGAGGAACTCGACGACGTGAGGACGCAGAAGCGCGTCGGCAAGCTGGCGGCCGGCCATGGCGTATGGGGTGAAGACGGTGTCCGCTCCAGCGCGGCGGAGTTTCTCACTGGCTTCCTCTTCCGAGACGCGCGTGACGACGGTGAGCCGGGGATTGAGCGCTTTGGCGGAGAGGATGATGAAGAGGTTTTCGGCGTCGGAGGGCAGCGCGGCGATGAGGCCACGGGCGCGGAGCACACCTGCTTCGCGGAGGCTGTCGTCGCGCGTGGCGTCTGCCGCGATGGCGATCATGCCGGCGCTCTCGGCTTTCGCGACGCGCTGCTCGCTGCGATCCATGACGAGGAAGGGTGCGCGCGCCTGCTGCATCTCGTAGGAGGCGTTGCGTCCGACGCGGCCGAAGCCGCAGACGATGAAGTGGTCGTGGAGTTTGTCGATCATGCGTTTCTTCCTGCGCTTGCCGTAGCGGTCCTGGAGTTCGAGCTCGATGACGGTCTGCGTCATGGCGCCGAAGGAGACAAAGAGCGCGCTGACGCCGAAGACGATGAGAAAGGAATTGAAGACGCGGCCGCCCTGGCTGAGTGGCCGCAGCTCCTGATAACCGATGGTGGTGATGGTGTTGAGGGTCATGTAGAAGCCCTCGAACCATGAGTAGTCCTCGATGATGACGAAGCCGACGGTGCCAATGGCGAGCGTGACGCAGAAGAGCGCAATAATGAGGACAAAGCGGCGGATGAGGCGGCTCGGCATGGCGGTGTATGGGTGGTTGATTGTCGGCGAGAGAGTCAGGCTGCGTCCAGCGGAAAGCGCTCGCGAACTTCGTAGCGGGAGCCATCGGGCGTGTGCGTGCTTTCGTAGAGGAGGAATGAATCGGCATGGAAGCCGGGAAGGCTGGGCTGCTGCCGGATCTGTGACTTCAGGCTGTGCAGTTCCCTGCCACCGCTCTTTCCTTTACGACGAGCGAGTGTGATGTGCGGGTGGTATGGGCGGTCTTCGGGCGCGAAGCCGCATGGCGCGGTGGCGGCGAGGATGGCTTGTTGCAGCGATGTGAGCTGCGGAGTGACAAGGACATTGACGTAGAGGACGCCGGCGCCTTCGAAGATGCCGAGTGCTCCGAGTTGGACAGCAAACGGCGGATGATGCAGCTCGCGGAGCCGAGTGGTGAGGCAGTCGTATTGTTCCGGGCGCGTGCTGCCGAGGAATTGGAGCGTGATGTGCCAGGATTCGCGGATGGACCAGCGGAGATCGTTGGGCGCGGCTTTGGTGCGGAGATGGTTCGTGACGGCGGCAAGGGCATCGGAAGTAGCGGGAGAGAGCGGGATGCCGATGAATAGCCTCATGCCCGCGGGGCCTCAGCGGCCATGCTGGACGCGACTGCATCGGCGGCGTGGCGTATCTGCTGCTCGGTGGTGAGTATGTCGGGGGAGAGACGGAGCCAGCGGCTGCGCGCGTCGGTGATGATGCCGCTCTGCTCGAGTCTTGCGGCGAGTGCGGGCGCGTCGGGATGTTCGACGGTGAGGAAGGCGCCGTGGTGGTCGTCTGCTCCCTGAGCGGGGATGCCGGCGGCGGCGAGATATTGCGTGAGGCGGCCGAGGCGGTCGAGGGTGTACTCGCGGATACGGGAAGCACCGAGCAGGAGCGTGAGCTGCTGGCCTGCGCGCGCCTGGTACCAGGTGAGGACGGGCGGCGTGGATTCCAGAAATGCGTCGCCGCCCGGGGCGAAGCGCGGCGGATCGGGACGCTCATAGAAGAAGCGCTTCTCCTTGGCGAACCAGCCGATGTCGATCGGCCGGAGATCGGAGTCGAGGGCTGCCGGTGAGATGTAGAGGAAGGCTGCACCGGGGCCACCGCGCAGATATTTGTAACTGCCGCCGAGCATGAAGTCGGCGCCCATCGTGGCGGCGTCAACGGGTAAGACGCCGATGGCGTGGTAGGCATCGACCAGCAGGCGCGCCCCGTGCTGATGGCAGTGCGCGGCGAGGCGGTCGAGATCGGGGACGATCTGGCCGGTCATGAAGAGGACCTGCGAGATCACAATGAGGTCCGGCTTCGAGCTGACTGCGTCGTACAGCGTCGCGAGATCGAGTGCACCGTCCGACGCGTGGCAGCTTACCGTTTGCAGATGAATGCGTCCGACGGCGGCGTATTGCTTGAGGATGACGTCGACGGAGTCGAATTCAGATTCCGTGGTGAGGACGCGCGGGACAACATTGGAACCATGTGGAAGTGCGTTGAGCACGGTGCGGAGGCCCTGGCCAGCGGAGGTTTTGGGGATAACGCAGTCGGGACGCGGGGCATTGATGAGCTGCGCAATGCGCGAGCGATGCGCCTGCTCTTCTTCCTCCCAGGTCTCCCAGGCATTGCCGAGCTTCGATTGCCACAACGCGAAGCCTTCGCGGAGATCGTCTTCCGTCTGGTCAAGGGGCCGGCCGAGCGAGTGGTTCGTGAGATAGATGCCGGGCGCCGCGAGCGTCTTTGAAAAGAGCGGGAAGATGTGCAGGCGCAGAGCATCTTCAGTGAGCGCGCCGGGACCGAGCGCGGCGACTGCGCTGGCGAGTGCGATAGTGGCGGTCATTCGTGGGGCGCCTGGGTGTCGGCTTCGCTATAGCGCGGCTCGGTCTGTTTTGTTTCCGGCGGAGCTTCGGTGCGCGAGGCGAGCAACTCGGGGAAGAAGGTGAGGTCGAGCGCCTGACGCAGGAAGCCGACACCGGAAGAGCCGCCGGTGCCGCGGCGGAAGCCGATGATGCGCTCCACGGTTTTGAGATGGCGGAAGCGCCAGAGCTGGAAGTACTCCTCGACGTCGACGAGCTTCTCGCACATCTCGTAGGCTTCCCAGTGTTGCTTCGCGTCGCGGTAGATCTCGCGGAAGATTTCGACCAGCGCTTCGTTGCGGACGTGCGGCGCAGACCAGTCGCGGTTGATGCATTCGGTGGGGATGTTGTACCCGCGCCGGGCGAGATAGCGAAGGAACTCATCGTAGAGACTGGGGGATTCAAGAGTGCGGCGGAGGTCTTCGTAGATGGGCGTGGCGTGCGCGAAAACTTTCAGTGTGTCGGGATTTTTATTGCCGAGCAGGAACTCGAGCTTACGGTACTGAAAAGACTGAAA
>DASVAI010000030.1:0-21694 GCA_036376445.1 Acidobacteriaceae bacterium | reverse complement strand
CTCGGTGCCGCGTTCCACGGCCGCTTTGAGAGCATCGATCTCGCCCTGCTTGAGATCGGTAAGCAGCGTCCAGTAGCTCCACATCAGCATGTCTGAGATGGACATCAGCTTGCCGTACATTTCGCTGGGGGGCTCGTTGATTCCGATCGCGTTGTTCAGCGATTTGGACATCTTCTGTACGCCATCGAGACCCTCGATGATCGGCGTCATCAGCACGATCTGCGAGGCCTGGCCGTAGTGGCGCTGCAGTTCGCGACCGATCAGTAGATTGAATTTCTGGTCTGTCCCGCCCAGCTCGACATCCGCCTTCAATGCGACCGAGTCATACCCCTGCGCCAGCGGATAGAGCATCTCGTGCAGCGAGATCGGCTTTTCTTCCTGGAACCGCTTGTGAAAATCCTCGCGCTCGAGCATCTGCGAGACGGTGAAGTGCGCCGCGAGGCGGATGATGCCTTCGAAGCCGAGTGTGCCGAGCCATTCGGAGTTGAAGCGCACCTCGGTTTTGTCGCGGTCAAGGATGCGGAAGATCTGATCGGTGTAGGTTTTTGCGTTCTGGTCGATCTGCTCGCGGGTAAGCGGCTTGCGCGTGACGGAGCGTCCGGTGGGATCGCCGATCAGCGAAGTGAAATCGCCGACGAGAAAGATGACCTGATGGCCCAGGTCCTGGAAGTGCTTGAGCTTGCGCATCAGCACGGTGTGGCCGAGGTGCAGGTCGGGCGCGGTGGGGTCGAATCCAGCCTTGACGCGCAGAGGCCGGCCGGTCTTGCGCGACTCTTCGAGCCGGTCCCGCAGATCGGAGACGCGGATGATCTCGGCCGCTCCCTTCTGCAGGTAGTCAAGCTGTTCATCAACGGGAAGAAGAAAGGAGTGGTTCGGTGTGCTGTCAGGCATGTCTTGACGACAGTATAGAGTTCGCTGGCCGAGTCGGCCCGCGAGGCCCCATACTGCTCCGCATGGACGCCGAGAGCACACGCGCCTTCCTGCTGAGTCTTCCACTGGTGGAGGAGACGCTGCAATGGGGCAATAACCTGGTCTTCTGGGTGGGCGACAAGGCGATCGGCGGCAAGATGTTTGCGCTGATTAATCTGGACGGCGATGGGCGGGCGGTAATGTCGTTTGCGGCAGGGCCGGAGGGATCGGCGGAGCTGCTCGAGACCGACGGCATCTTTCCCGCGCCATACCTGGCACGCGCGCACTGGGTGGCGATGGAGCGCTGGGATGTGCTGCGGAAGAGCGAATTGGAGAGTCGGCTGCGCTCCGCGCGGGGGCTCACAGAAGCGAAGCTACCGAAGCGTACTCGCGAGATGCTGGCGATGCCAGCTGCGGAGCGGCGCAAGCTCGTTGCTGTGCGCAAGAAGAAGCTGGCGAAACGCGGCAAGTCTCGATAGCACCCGAGTTGCGTGCCTGCGACGAGTCCGATAGCGTCGTGGCATGGCTGAACTGACGGGTTCTGTCCCGCTTGCATTGACCAACAAGGTGGCGCTGATCACCGGTGGGGCGCGCGGCATCGGTGCGTCGGCCGTGCGGCTCTTCCGGCAGGCTGGCGCCAGAGTGGCTTTCAATTATCGGACGGCGCGCGATCGGGCCGAGGCACTGGCGACTGAATCCGGTGGACCAGAGCATTGCCGCGCATTCGCAAAGGATCTGGACTCGGCCGCGGCGGGTCGCTCGCTGGTCGAAGAAACGATCGCCGCTTTCGGACGGATCGATTGCCTGGTGGTGAATCACGGCATCTGGCCGCCCGAAGATGCTCCGATCGCGGCGATGCCGGAGCAGCAGTGGCGACGGACGCTCCATGTGAACCTCGACAGCGTCTTTGGGCTGGCGCAGGCGGCGGTGGCTGCCATGCAGCGCCAAGGCGCGTCCAATGGGGAGGCGAAGGGCCATATTGTGCTGGTCAGCTCGACGGCCGGACAGCGCGGTGAGGCCTTCCATGCCGATTACGCCGTCACAAAGGGTGCGTTGATCTCGTTGACGAAAAGCCTGTCAAGTGAGCTGGCGCCGCAGGGCATCTACGTGAACTGCGTCGCGCCGGGGTGGGTGGACACGGAGATGTCCGCACCCGCGCTGGCGACGGAAGGAGGGCGAGCGAAGATCTTCGGCACCATTCCGCTGGGCCGGGTGGCACGCGCGGAAGAGATTGCAGCGCCTATCCTGTTCCTGTGCACGCCATGGGCGGGATTCATCAGCGGCGAGGTGCTGAACGTGAACGGTGGCGCGGTGCTGGTGGGATGACGATACGGCGAGCAGGACTAACTCTGCTGGTGATGCTCTGCTGCGGAGCGGTACTGCACGCGCAGACGGGCGATGATCAGCAGAAGGTAAAAGCGCTGCTCGGGCAGATGATCCAGGCGCTTGGTGGCGATGCGTGGCTGCACGCGCCGGGATACGAGCTGATCGGGCGGACATCGGGCTTCTATCAGGGCAAGCCGACCGGCGCGATCACCGATTTCTTTGATTACCGCCAGCCGCCCGATAAAGAGCGCATCGAGCTTGGCAAGAAGCGGCAGGTATACGAGATTTTCATCGGCAACCAGGGCTGGGAGGTCACATACAAGGGAAAGCGAGCGCTCCCCAAAGACGAGATGGATGACTACCTGCGCCGGCGCGATCACTCGGTGGACTCGGTGGTGCGCGTCTGGATGAAAGACTCGGGTGCGCTATTTATCTATGGCGGACAGGCCCAGGTGGAACGGCGGCTCGCGGACAAGATCACTATCCTTTCTGCAACCAATGACAACATCACGCTGGATCTGGATGCGAACACGCATCTGCCGCTGCGGCGGAGCTTCGAGTGGCGCGATCCTGTGTACAAGGACAAGAACCTGGAAACGGAAGAGTACGACGATTACCACACCTTCAACGGCATCGCGACGCCGTTTTCGATCACGCGTTATCACAACGGAGATATGAGCAACCAACGGTTTCTCTACAATGTCATTTATGGGGGAGCGATCCCGCCGGATATGTTTGATGTGGATGCGGCGGTACGGAAGTTGAAGAAATAAAGCACGCGTGTTGAATCGCTAAACTGGTCCGCTACGTGGAAGCGCTCAAAATTGGGGATGTTGAGCCTGATACTTCAAACAGCCGGCATCGTGATCGCCAGCTTGGCCGGATTGTCGAATAATCAGCGTTCCGGCTGGCTCCCATTAAGCGATTTGGCCAGGCTCAATTTGCCAGTCGCTGTTCTCGAAGGATCAGTCATCGCATCTATTTTGGGTGTTGTTATCGATAATCGGCGCTTATTCGCGGTTCTTGCATTAATTCTGATTGTGCCAATTCTCGCGCTGATTATGGCTGTCCCTTTTGCTCCCTAAGATGCTTTAGTCCTGACAAGACAGCTATATATAATCGTCCCGGTATGAGCGCGGAGAATACAACCCCGGGCAGCCGTTTTCTCGGCATTACCGAGATCATGGAGATCCTGCCCCACCGCTATCCCTTTCTGCTGATCGATCGGGTCGTCGAACTGGTGCGTATGCAGCGCATCGTGGCGATCAAGAATGTCACGATCAATGAGCCATTCTTTCAGGGCCACTTCCCTCCCTATCCCATCATGCCGGGTGTGCTGATGGTGGAGGCGATGGCGCAGGCCGGCGGTGCGCTGCTGCTGACCGAAGTGCCCGACCGCCACGACAAGCTGATGGTCTTTACCGGCATCGACCAAGCGAAGTTTCGCGCGCCCGTGGTGCCTGGCGACCAGGTGCGCATCGAGGTGGAGGTATTGAAGTGGAGTCGCCGCGGCGCCACCATGCGCGGCAATGCTTACGTGGACGGCAAGCTTGTGTGCGAGGCGGAGATCAAGTGCCAAGTTGTGCCGCGCGCGGCACGCAAAGCGGAGCATGAGACGCCGGCGATGGCCGGAGCCGCGACCGAGTGAGCATCCATCCAACCGCTGTGGTAATATCCGGGGCCGTCGTTCCGGAGTCAGCCACGGTGGGCCCCTACTGCACGGTGGGAGCCAACGTGGTGCTTGGCGATCGGTGTGAACTGATCTCGCACGTGGTGCTGGATGGGCATGCCACGGTTGGCGCGGGATGCCGTATCTACAGCTTTGCCGCAGTCGGAGTAGCACCGCAGGACCTGAAGTACGCCGGCGAGCCGACGAGCGTGGAGATTGGCGAAGAGACGGTGATCCGGGAGTGCGCCACGATCTCGCGCGGCACCGCGGGCGGCGGCGGCGTGACGCGTGTAGGCCGAAACTGCCTGATCATGGCGTACACACATATCGGACACGATTCGACCATCGGGGACAACTGCATCCTGGCCAATGGCGCTACTCTGGCGGGTCACGTGAGCGTGGAAGACTGGGCGACGGTGGGCGCGCTCTGTCCAGTGCATCAGTACTGCCGGATCGGAAGGCATGCCTACGTGGGCGGCGGCACCACCATCACACAGGATGTTCTACCCTATTCGCTGACCTCGGCCAAGCGCGAGACTCATGCGTATGGATTGAACAAAGTGGGGCTGGAGCGGCGCGGATTCACCCGCGAGCAACTGCGCGACCTGCAACATGCGTATCGGCTGCTGCTGGCGTCGAAGCGGAACACCTCACAAGCGCTGGACGCTCTGCGATCCGAAGCGAGCACCAGCGAAGAGGTCCAATACCTGCTGCGCTTTGTGGAGACCAGCGAGCGCGGAGTGCTGAAGTAAGTCTCGCCATGGCAGATGCGCCGCTGGGACTAATCGCCGGCAATGGACGGTTTCCTTTTTTATTGCTGGATGCCGCGCGCGCACATGGGCGGCGCGTGGTCGTCGCTGCCATCCGTGAAGAGACTGACCCGGCGATTAACGCACGGGCCGCCGAGGACTCCGGAATCACCGTCCACTGGCTTTCGCTCGGCGAACTGTCTCGCTTGATCGAGACCTTTCATCGCGAAGGCGTGAGCGAGGCGGTGATGGCCGGGCAGGTGAAGCACAAGCAGATCTTTTCGAGCATTCGGCCGGACTGGCGGCTGGCCAAGCTGCTGCTGAACCTGCGCACGCGGAATACAGATATGCTGCTGGGCGCGATTGCGAAGGTGCTGAGCGATGAAGGCATTGAACTGATCTCGTCCACGTCATTCCTGCAGCCATTGCTGGCGCCTGCGGGCGTGCTGACGGCGCGCGCGCCGAACGAACAGGAGCGCAAGGATATCACCTACGGTCGAGAAGTGGCGAGAACCGTTGCCGGCTTTGATGTCGGGCAGACGGTGGTCATTGCGGGTCAGGCCTGTGTGGCCGTGGAAGCGATGGAGGGTACGGATGCGACAATCGCCCGGGCGGGAGCGCTGATGCGGACGCTCGAGGACGACGCCTCCACGCTGGACCGAAGCCTGACAGTGGTGAAAATCGCCAAACCGAAGCAGGATATGCGATTCGATGTGCCGGTGATTGGCGAGGCAACGATCGCTGTCATGCGCGACGCGGGCGCTACGTGCCTTTCCCTCGAAGCGGAGCGCACGCTGATCTTCGACCGGGCGGCAGTGGCCGCCGCGGCGGATCGAGCCGGCATCGTCATCATTGCGGAGCGGCTGCTGTAACCTCGCGTCCCTTCAGGAGTCAGATCGTCAGGAAATTGTCACTTTAGCGCCGGATCCGGCGGAGCGCCGCCGCGAAGTGCTCTAATGAGAACGCTCACGGAGGAGGTTATCGATGTCCACGTCACGTTTTGCAATTCTGGCCGTTCTGGTGATCGCAGCCATTGCCGGTGTACTGGCGGTGCGCAGCGCACGGGCGGCTGATGATGCGGTGCCCACGGTGGGGAAAGCTGCGCCACAGTTTTCATTGCCATCGCAGGAAGGCACCCCGGTCAGCCTGGATCAATACCGCGGGAAATGGGTGGTGCTGTATTTCTATCCGAAGGACATGACATCGGGCTGCACGATGGAGGCGCATAAGTTCCAGGAAGACCTGCCGAAGTATGAGCGCGAAAACGCTGTGATCCTGGGCGTGAGCGTGGATTCCGTATCGAGCCACAAGCAGTTCTGCGCGAAAGATGGTTTGAGCTTCAAGCTGCTCTCGGATGAGCAGAAGTCCACGGTGGCCAAGTACGGTTCGCTAGGCAACTACATGGGCATGAAGATCGCCAAACGTAACACCTTCCTGATCGATCCTGAGGGCAAGGTCGCCAAGGTGTGGACCAGTGTCGATCCTTCGAACCACAGTGCGGAAGTGCTGGCCGCTTTGTCGGAACTGGAGAAGAAGAACGGCTGAAGCGCAGCGAAGTGCAGACGCAAAAAAGCCCGGCGCATTGCCGGGCTCTTTTGCTTGCCTCGTACTACGGTTGAACTACTTCTTCTTGCTGCTCTTCTTCGCGGCCTTCTTGGTGGACTTCTTCTTTGCCGCCTTCTTGGTTGCCTTCTTGCCGGCAGCCTTCTTTGCCGACTTCTTCTTTGCCGCTTTCTTCACTGCCAATTGAGTACCTCGCTTCGTGGATTTACTGCGTGCGCCCTTTTTACCGGCAGCTTTCTTTGCTGCCTTACCGCCGCTGCGGGCGCTGCTTCTCTTCTTCGCGGCAGATTTTTTGGAAGCCTTGCCGGCAGCCTTCTTGGCCGGGGCTTTCTTCGCCGGGGCCTTCTTGGCAGCGGCCTTTTTGGCAGCAGGCTTTTTGGCCGCAGCCTTTTTCGCCGGAGCCTTCTTCGCCGGCGTGGACGCCGGCGGCATAGCTGCAGGCGCGCCGTAGTCCTCATCGCGAAGCTCACCGGAAGTCAGAGGCACGCTGATCTCCTCATCTTCCTCGTCTTCGTCGATTTCTTCTTCCAATTCATCCGAGTAGTCCTTGCCCTCGGGCTCGTTTTCACCATCGTCGTACGCTGCTAAGAGCTTTCTTTCGTCCTGCATCTGTTCGCCTCCGGGCTTCACGCTTCATTGGCCACGCTTGTGGCAGCGAGCAAAAATATCGACCACTCCACCTGCGGCGCGGATTATAGCAACAGCATGCAACGGTCTGCTACTGAACGCAAGCGGGAAACGCTTGTGTTGAGCACGAACGAAGCCCAGCTGACAGCGATAAGCGGCTCCGCACTCAGTTGTGATGCGTCCCCTTGTTTGCTTTGCTGTGCGTCGAGGATTTCGCGGCAGTGCGTCCGCGGCGGCCGTGCTTGCCGCGGGCGGATGCGGATACGTGCGCCGGTTCTGCTACGAACAGCGTTTGTCCGGGACGAATGGTGCTGGAATGGAGGTGGTTCCAGCGGCGCAGCTGTTCAGTCGTAACGTTGAAGCGGTCCGCCAGCGTGACCAGTGTGTCTTCCCGCTCTACCCGATAGCGCGCGCTGCTGCGTTGCATACCGGAAGCGGCCGGCGGCACGGTCGGAATGATCAAGGCGTCTTCATCGGAGATCTCCGCGGATGGATCGAGTTGGTTGACGAACGCGATTTCCGACGCGGAGACGTGATAGGTCCTGGCGAGCGAGGCCAGCGTATCGTCAGGTTGGACGCGATGGTAACGCCAGGACGTTCTCTTGTCCGGCGGAATCTCCGCGATAGCGTCCATAAAGCTGGCCTTAGTGCCCTCCGGCAGATGCAGATCGTACGGCTCGTCGGGCGGCGTCATCATGCGCATGAGACTGGGATTGAGTCCGACAATCTGCTGCACCGGCACGTTGACAATGTCAGCGACCAGGCGAAGATCGATAGAACCATTGACCGTCACCGTGTCGTCGACGACTGGAGGATCGGCATTGATGTCCGTAAGCGCGTAGCGTTCGGGATTCTTCGCCATGATGGCCGCCGCCAGGATGATCGGGACATAGTTCTTGGTCTCCTGAGGCAGATTGTTGCGCTTGTAAAGCTCCCAGAAATCAGCGTAGCCGGTCCGCTGCACGGCGCGCTGCACGTTGCCCGCGCCCCAGTCATAGGCGGCCATCGCCAGATACCAGTCGCCGAATTGCTGATAGTTCTTTTTGATTTCGCGTGCGTAAGCGCGGGTGGCTTTCTCCGGGTCGAAGCGCTCGTCCACCCAGCCATTGCGCTCCAGTCCGTAGGCGCCGCGGAATGGCATGAACTGCCACATGCCGGCGGCTCCGGAACGACCGTTGACCGCCTGCACCTGGAAACCGGACTCGGCCACCGCCTGATAGATGAGATCGGCGGGAACCCCTTCTTCACGTAGCGTGCGCTCAATCAGGTCCTTGTATCGGCCGGCGCGGCGGAGAGAGCTGATGATGGTGTTGCGCCCGGTAGTGGTGTCAGAGAAGTAGCCGATGTAGCTGGTGACCGCATCGTTGATGACAAGCGGCAGGTCGGACTGCGTAGTCTTGAGTTCGGCCTCGGCGGCGGCCCGGATATTCGGATCGACTGGGAAGGTGACATCATTGGCGACGCCGACCGGTGTCTGCTCCATCGCCGGCGTGAAGCCATTGCCCTGCTTCAGCGCGTCCATTTCGAGAGCGTTGATGGCGTCGACGATGTGCTCGAACTCATCGCTGAGCGCTGGGCTGGTCTTCAGGTCAACGCCGCCGGAGAGCATGGTGTCTACCGCAGTATCGAAATCGCGCTTCGCTGCGGGAAGATTGCCGGCATGATAGTTGCGCATTCCGCTGGCATACGCGTCTTCGGCCGCGGAGATGAGCTGCTGCTCTTTCGGATTGGCGGGCGCGGGCGCCGCCTGGGCATCCGGCGCCGTCGACTTTTGGGCAGATGGCCGCACGCCGGCCCCGGCAGTTCCGCCGGATATGACCAGGAGAAGAGCCGCCGGAAAGAGAGCGGCCGAAAGCTTTCGAACATCCATGCGGTTCAGTGGTGGTCCTGGCGTCATTGTAGAGCCCTGCCCCGCGACCTGCCGATGATAAACTCAAGCTTCGAGCGGACTTCGGTACTCTTGCGCCCGCAACTTCGCTTATCCCCGCGCCACGCGTCTGGTCACGACCCAAACCGGCAAAGTTGAATATCCGCATTCATGGACACAAAGCACATCCGTAACTTCGCGATCATCGCGCACATCGACCATGGCAAATCCACGCTGTCGGATCGCCTGCTGGAGCTGACCGGTTCCGTGAGCGCGCGTGACATGCAGGCCCAGGTTTTGGACGCCATGGACCTGGAGCGTGAGCGCGGCATCACCATCAAGGCGCACGCGGTTCGGATGCTCTACAAGGCCAAGGATGGCGAGTTCTACCAGCTCAACCTGATCGACACGCCGGGCCATGTGGACTTTTCCTACGAGGTCTCGCGCTCGCTGGCTTCGTGCGAGGGAGCGCTGCTGGTGGTAGACGCGACCCAGGGCGTCGAAGCGCAGACGCTGGCGAACGCTTATCTCGCGATCAGCCACGGTCTGGACGTCATCCCGGTGATCAACAAGATCGATCTGCCGAGCGCGGACATTGTGCGCACTCAGGAGATGATTGAGAGCGCGGTTGGTATTGACGCGACGGACGCTATCCCGGTGAGCGCGAAGACCGGCGAGAACGTCGAAGCCATCCTGGAGGCTATCGTGCATCGCCTGCCACCGCCGGCCGGCGATCCCGAGGCGCCGCTGCAGGCGCTGATCTTTGATTCCTGGTTTGACTCCTATCGCGGCGTGATCGTGCTGGCACGCGTGATGCAGGGCACACTGCGCAAAGGAGCTCGCATCCGACTGATGTCCAACGGCCGGGCCTTCGACGTGGAGTCGATGGGAGTGTTGACGCCGAAGCCGGTCGAAGTCTCCGAACTGTCGGCAGGCGAGGTAGGGTTCTTCGTGGCGACCATCAAGAACGTGGGCGACACCAAGATCGGCGACACAGTGACCGAGGACGAGCGCCCAGCCGCCGCGCCTCTGCCCGGCTTTGAAGACATCAAGTCCATGGTCTTTGCCGGGCTCTACACGGTGGACTCGCACGAGCACACGCTGTTGCGCGAGGCGCTCGAGAAGCTTCGGCTGAACGATTCCTCCTTCTCGATGGAACCTGAGAGCTCCGCAGCCTTGGGCTTTGGCTTTCGCTGCGGCTTTCTGGGACTGCTGCACATGGAAATCATCCAGGAGCGGCTGGAGCGCGAATTTGATCTGGACCTGATCACGACGGCGCCCGGCGTGCGCTACAAGATCCGCATGACCGACGGCATTGAGGTCGAGGTCGACAATCCCTCGCGCTGGCCCAATCCGAGCGAGATTGAGCAGATCGAAGAGCCGGTGATCAAGGCGACGATCCTCACCAATGAGGAGTATGTCGGCGGCATCCTGAAGCTGGTCGAGGAGAAGCGCGGTCGGCAGCAGAACTTTGAGTATGTAACCCCCACGCGCGTCATGCTGACCTATGAACTGCCGCTGAACGAGATCGTACTGGACTTCTACGACCGGCTGAAATCGGTCTCGCGCGGGTATGCGTCGCTGGATTACAGCCTGTCCGGCTCCTGGATATCGCCGATGGTGAAGCTGGACATCCTGGTTTCCGGCGAGCCGGTGGATGCGCTCTCGATCATCGTTCACCGCGATTTCGCCTACGAACGAGGCCGGGCGCTGGTCTCGAAGATGCGTGAACTGATTCCCCGCCAGCAGTTCGAGGTGGCGATCCAGGCGGCAATCGGATCGAAGGTCGTGGCCCGGGAGACGGTCTCGGCCCTGCGCAAGAATGTGCTGGCCAAGTGCTATGGCGGCGACATCAGCCGCAAGCGCAAGCTGCTGGAGAAGCAGAAGGAAGGCAAGAAGCGCATGAAGCGCATCGGCAAGGTGGACATTCCGCAGGAGGCTTTCCTGGCAGTGCTGAAGGTAGGAGAGGATATCGCAAAATAAGGCGGCTGAATTTCAGCCCCGCGGAGCGATCTGTGGAAAGCGCCTCGGTGCCGTCTCAGCCGTTTATCGCGCGTTCATACTGGAACGCTCGCGGATCGGTCCGGTAAGCTACTGATTTTTTTATGAGATAGCTTAGGTTTAACTGCCTTTGATGCCATCAAAACAGTGCAGGGTCAAAATGGCCGTTAGAACAACAGCTCGCGATCCACAGAAATTTCCACAGGCCGCCCATCAGACGGAACCGCCGGGTTCCTCCTCAGAGAGACCCGGCGAGATCTGTTTCAGTGGGGTGTAGTCGAGCGCGGCGTGGTAGTAGACGGCGCGCGGGTTGGGGTGCGGGTCGTAGCGCCTCCCGTGGGCCGGGGCGCAGCGGTTGCCGGCTGCGGGGGCACACCCGACTGCCGGTTGTAGGCCTGGACCACGGCCTCAGAGATGTTTGTGGACTCGGACGCCCAAAGAATGGGCGACTGCTGCTGCTGTGATCCTGCGTCCAGCACCAACGTATAGCCGTTGTCCTGCGCGTACTTGGTCATCACGGCGGCGACCTTTTGCGCGATCCCACTGAACTTCTCGTTCATCTCGCTGGAGAAGTCGTTACGCGCATCTTCCACACTGCGTTGCAGGCTCTTCTCCTTCTCGTCGATGGTACGCAGGCGGGTCTGGCGCTCAGAGTCGCTGAGCTTGTCGCCGGCCGTCTGAAGATCCTTCTTCAGCGTGTCGACCTCATCGCTCTGGGCTTTGATCTGCTGCTGCTTGGGCTGGTACTTGGTGTTGAGCTCGGCGAAGGCGCGCTGCCCTTCGTTGGTCTGGGCGACGACACCTTCAAACTGGATGACCGCAATCTTGGTTGGGCCGGCAGGCGCTGTTGCGGCAGGAGCGCCAGGGGCGGAAGGCGGCTCTACCGCGGTCTGGGCTAGCGCACTCGCGCCCAGCGTGGACGCGAGCATGCATACGAGTGACAAAGAACGCTTCATTGGGTTGGGAGACTCCTTCAAACTCTTCTTGGCTGTCCTGATGGCGTGTTTCAGGGCACGTGCGGCTCGCTGCCGTGTGCTCTCCCCCTGCGCAATTTCGTTGCGGCCACATGGCGCCCTGACGGACGCAGTTTGCGCACAAGAGACACGGATAGAGGACATCTCAGGAACTTGCGACGATTATAGAGCAGGTTTCCGGTTACGAGGTACTGTTCGGTTGCGGCCGCGGCTCGGAGCCGCAGCCAATGTTGGAACGGAGACTAGAAGGTAGTGCTGACAGCGAGCCGGAAGGTCTTGCGCGGTTCCCGCAACTCGTAGATCGAGCCGTAGAGCTGCTGGGACTGAGCATAGCTGAAGTCGCCTGCTCCGCCGGCCGGGAACATATCGCGCGTGATCAGGTTTTCAGCCCGAATCTGCTCGAGCAAGCGGAGCGGGTTGTAGGCGTAGTAGATACGGAACGGCGCCCGGACGATGGGGAGCATGACAGAAATCTCACCCCCTGTCGACATGCGGGGCACGTCGTTGGTACCTTCCAGCGTCCGGATTTCGCGGCCAAAATGGACCCGCTGACCGCCCTGGCAGGAGCCGTTCACGTAGACCGGACAGCCGTAAAGCGGGGCGTTGAGCTGATCGGTGGCGAGCACGCTTTGCAGCAACTGCGACTGCCGAGCGGCTACGCTCATGCCGAAGTCATTGAAGAACTTGAAGATGACCGGGCCGCCGAGCGGAATCCGATATTCGATATTGCTGGTGAACTGGGTATCGCCACCCACCGAGACGATACCGAAGGTCGGGACCGGCACGATTATGTTGCCCAGCGTGGGATTGGTGGGATCGCGCGGCACCGGCGATCCATCCGGATTGGTGAGGATGAACTGCGTGCGCTGCGGAATGAAGGCGTAGGGCGTGCCGGAACGGATATCGAAGCCGCGCAGTTCGGACTCGCCGCCTTGATAGAAGCGCTGGAAAGGGGGTGCGACCTTGCCGCCAATGCCCTGAATGTATTGCGCCTGGAAGCGGAAGGCAAGGACGTTGCGGCCTTCTTTGCTCGGCTTCAGGCCGTGCATGCCGTTGAAGTGGCGGTATTCAAAGATCGGGTTGTAGTACTTGACGTTGCCGCCGAGACCTGCGACCTGCATCAGCGCCGTGTAAGAGACGCCTTCGTGCGGATTATAAGGATTGGCGATCTTGTTGTAGGTATAGGAGAGCGAAACCGTGCTGGAATAGATGCCCTCCAGCGCGTTGTTCGACTGAATGCCGCTGCGGAAGGCGAGCGTCTGGAAAAGCGAGGTCGACGCCGGGCTGAATGCCGTGATCGAGCTCTTCTGGAACGAGTAGGTGATGCCAATCCGGTGGAAGCTGTGGCGCACCAGGTAATTGCTGGAGACCGTAAAGCCAGTCGCGGCCTGGTTGTAGTTCTGCACGAGCGACTGCTGTGCCGCGCTCAGGTTTCCGCCTCCGGTAGAGATCTGGTAGTTCTTCGCTGCGTTGTAGTCGTACTTGCTGGAATAGATCTGGAAGCCGAGCGAAATTGGCTTGTTGCGGAAGTATGGCTCGGTGAATCCGAAAGACAGGTTGCGCTGCAGGTTGCCAAGATTCGCCTGCAGGCTGAGGGTTTCGCCCAGCCCGAGGAAGTTGTTCGTCTGATAGTTGATGCCGAGGAATGAACCAGACAGGCCGCTGATGCCGCCGTTCAGGCCAATGGAGTTCTTGCCTTTCTCGTGGACCTTCAGCAGCAGTGAGACAGTGTTATTCGCTTGGTCCTGCGTCGCAGTCGAGTCCTGATCCACCTTGAGCGGATCGAAGTAATCGAGCTGATTCAGGCGGAGCAGGCTCTGCTCCCACAGATTGCTGTTGTAGACCTGGCCTTCTTCGAGCAGCAGTTCGCGCCGAATGACTGGATCACGCGTGACGGTATTGCCCGTGAACTCGATGCGGGAGACGTAGAACGGCTTTCCTTCATCAATGTCGATGTCGAGATAGAGCACCTTTTTCTTCTCGTCGAATCGCGTCGTCGGGTTTGCCGTGAAGTTGATATAGCCGAGAGTGCCATAGGCCTTGCGCAGATTCTCGAGACCCTTGCCGACAGCGGTGTAGTTGAAGTAATCGCCGTCCTTGATGTTGAACTGGGCGCGGAGGGCCTTTTCGTTCCGCACATGCTCGTTTCCAGTGAAGGTGATGCCGCCGAGTCGATAGCGCTCGCCCTCTTCAATGGGAAGCGTTATATCGATGCGCTTGCCCTTCTTAGGACGGAAGGTCAGCAGCGAGAGGCCGCCCTCGTTGCGGATGCGGGTGGAAGGCTCGCCGACAATGGCCTTGAAATAGCCGTGGTTCTGGTAGGCAACGCGGACGCGCTCGGAATCTTCCTCAAGCTTGCTCGCATCGTAGGTTCGCGCGAAGAGGTTTTCCAGAAAGATCGAGTGGGGAACGCCGATCGGCTTCAGATTTCTCATTGATGCCCGCAGCGTGCGCGAGTTGAGGTGCTGATTTCCGACGAATTTGATGTTGCCCACTTTTACCGTCGGGCCTTCTTTGATGTTGAAGGTCACGGAGACCGAGGCGGGCGGGATGGTCTTGACATCCGGTGTGATCGTGGGGAACTGGTGCCCGTGCTCGCCAAGCAGTTGTTTCAGGACGGCGATCGCCTTGGCAATGCGGGTGGGATCGTATTGGCTCTCTACGCTGAGCCCGACCTTCTCCTTCTTAAAGCGATCCAGCACATCGGATTGGGTGACGGAGTTGAGACCCTTGTAGTTGATTTCGCGGATGGTCGGCTTTTCGCGCACGAAGATGTCCAGGACCTGGCCCTTGGGGGTGTCCTCTCTCTCGATGCGAACATCTTCGAAATAGCCGGTGTTCCACAGGGAGTTGAAGTCGCGCTCGACGGTGGCCGGATCGTAGTTGTCGCCGACATGCGAGTAGAGACGGGCGAGAACCGTCTCCTTGGGAATGCGGCGGTTGCCTATGACGCGAATTTCCGAGATGACGTTGCTGTTCTGTCCGAACGCGGGCACGACAGTACAGAAGAGTACGGCCAGAGCACCCAACCCTTTAAGCGTCAATTTACGAAGGATCCCGGAACGAATGGTCTTGTCCTTCTGGATTTGGGAGCTCATGCTCCGCCAAATGACGGGAAAAATAGGCACACCCTCACTGCAACCAAAATCGAACTTCCGCTCTTTCGTGCTGGAAAACCGATTCTATAGCAACCGGGGCAGCATCGACCAACCGCGGCGAACGAATCGAGCGCGGAATACGCCAAATCGCCCACCGTTCTTTCAGCTTTCAAGCTCCGCGCAGATCAAAAAACGGCATTCTTCCATGCTCCAGCGCACGTCGAGCAGATTGGGCTTGCAGCAGACCTGGCAGTCCTCCACATACTGCTGTCGGCGGCCGGCGGACTCATCCACGATGGTATCGTTCCACTGCCCGCATCCGGCACACTGATACTTTGCTTCAGCCATATGGCGTTCGCCTGCGGTTGGCCATTTCACACCGAATAAGAGGCCAGCGCTCTCGGGCGTAGCACAATTGTAAGCAGTCCGCCGGGATGCAAAGTTTTGGCAACTCAGCGCATCTGCAATGATCTAAAGAACAAGAATTCCCCTTGGGAGACGCACGATCCGGGTGAAGCATTGGATTGCAATTGGGGCGCTGCTGGTCTCCGCCGTTTGCGGTGGAAACGGGCTCAGGGCGCAGAGCAGCCCGTCCGCCAGCGCGCAGAATGCGGCCTCCGGCTCCAATAGCTCGAGCGCGACGACCGCATCCAGCAATGGTGCAGCGCAATCCGTCAATGGCGCCGCGCAGCCCGAGCCCGCTCCCGCCTCGCAGACGGTCACGTTGAATGCTCCATCGGCCCAGCCGCTGCTCAACCCAAGCTCGCTCCAGAATCCGTATTACGGCAGCGTGACGACGGGCACAGTCTCGTCAGAGACCCTGAAGCTCTCGCTTGACGACGCCATCGATCGCGGCATCAGCGCGAACCTGGCGCTTACCCAGGCGCGCATTGAGCAACAGCAGTCCGATGCGCAGCGACTGCAATCCCTCGATTCGCTGCTGCCGTCCATCAAAGCGGAGGCGTCCACGGGCGCGCATCAGCTCAACCTGGCGACCTTTGGGTTTAACAACGCGTTCCTGCGGCAGATTGCGCCGTTGGTGCCCGGCGCCGACCTGTCGCATCTCAACCCCATCGTGAGGGTTGACGTGACGACGGCGGACGCGGCGCTGAACTGGACAGCGCTCGATCTTGCAGCCTACACCCGCTACCGGTCCGCCAAGGAAAGCCTGCGAGCCGCGTATTACAACGCGCAATCATCGCGCGGCCTTGTGGTGCTGAATGTGGGCAATCAATATTTGAAGACTTTGGCGGACGGCTCGCAGATTGATAGCGCCGAAGCGCTGTTGCGCGCCGACAAAGTGCTGCTGGACCAGGCACAGGCGGAACACGAAGCGGGCACGGCGGCGCGGCTCGACGAACTGCGCGCCCGGGTGCAATACCAGGCGCAGCAGCAGAAGGTAATTGCGGCGCAAAACGTATTTGAGAAGGACAAGATTCTGCTGAAGCGTGAAATCGGCGTGCCGGTCGAGCAGGAGATCCAACTGACGGACACCGCTCCCTATGCCGATCTGGAGCAGATGTCGATTGAAGATGCGCGCCGCCTGGCTTACCAGAGCCGACAGGACTATCAAGGCATGCAGCGGCAGGTGCATGCGGCGCAACTGGAGCGCTCCGCGGCGCGATACGAGCGGCTGCCGACCCTGACAGCCAGCGGCAACTATGGGGTCACCGGCGTGACGCATGGTCTCTATCACGGAACTTTCGTCGCGGCCGGTGAGTTGCGGCTTCCGCTGTTCAAAGAGGCACAATTTCGGGGCGACGCTGATGTTGCGGAAGCGCAGCAGAGCGATGCACTGAACCGGCTGGCCGACCTGAAGCAGCAGATCGATCAGCAACTGCGCGGCAGCATGCTGGACCTGAACTCCTCGCAGGCATTAGTGCAAGTGTCGCGGCAAAATGTGGACCTTGCGACCAGAGCCCTGTCCGATGCAAACGACCGCTTTGTCGCCGGCGTGGATGACAACCTGGCAGTGGTGCAGGCCCAGGCGACGCTTTCGCAGGCGCAGTCACAACTCATTGCCGACACGCTTTCCTACAACCAGGCAAAGCTCGGGCTGGCGCGCAATCTCGGAATCGTAGACACCCAATACAAGACATATCTGCACGGCAAATAGCGCCGGATCAAGCCTCCGCCGGCTCGCGCCAACCGCGGCGGGCAATCAAGATTGAAATCACATCTACTACCGCCACCAGCGCCACGCACGCGGTCCAGCCTCCCAGCTTCCAGACCATGCTCGGCACGACTCCCGCTACGGTCCCGCCGAAGTAATAGCACGCGACATACATTCCCACGGCGGAGGCGCGAGAAGCCTCTGCCGCAGCTTCTCGCAAAAAGCTGGTGGCGCAACTCTGCGAGATGAAGACGCCCGTGCAACACAGCGCGAGGCCCGCGATGACGAGCGCCAGCGAATGCGCCAGCGTGATGAGCACGCCCACAAGCGCGAGCAGGATGGAGCCAGTGATGCCCGCGCGAAGACCAACCCGGGGCAATAGCGCACCCGCAACGGGTGTGACCACCAGCCCCACGAGATACACCACAAACAGCAGACTAAGATTCGCGGTTGAGAGCGAAAAGGGTGGCGCCGCGAGGTAGAAAGTGACGTACGTGAACACGCCTACCAGCGAGAAGAGCACGTTGAACCCGACTAAATAGGTCGTGAGCAGTCGCGGATTCCGGAAATGCCCGAACATAGGCAGGAAGATCTGCCGCAATGGGGGACGCGCGCTGGCGGCGCGGGAACGCGGCCGGTTGGGAAGCAGCCACCAGACCGCTGCTGCTCCGGCGAGAGTTGTGAGACCGAGAACAACAAAGGAGAGCCGCCAGCCGGCGTGCTCCGCAATGACGCCGGTGATGAGCCGGCCAGTGAAGCCGCCAAGCGCCGTGCCGCTGACATAGATGCTCATGACCGGAGCGACTGCCGTGGGGCGGCCAGCTTTCCGTGATGTAGGCGATGGTGGTGGCGAAGACGCCGGGCGTGATGAGTCCCTGGAGCAGCCGCCAGAAGACCAGCCAGCCGAGCGAGCCGGACGTCGCCGCCAGGCAAGTAGGCATGGCCAGCAGGAGAATCGAAACCAGAATCACGCGCTTGCGATTCGCGCGCTCCGTGAATGTACCGAGCAGCGGAGCGGCGATTGCCACTCCCAGCGTAGAAGCGCTCACTGTCCAGCCGACAGCAGATTTCGAGGCATGGAACAGAGCTTCCAGCAACGGGAGCAGGGGCTGCGTCGCATAGAGCGTCAGGAAAGCGACCATGCCGCAGACGAATACGCCGACGACTCCAGCTACCGGATGCAGTGGGTGCAGGACTCGCCGGCTTGCGCCAGGGAGCGCAGCAGAGGCCGCGGACGCACCCTCGCCGAGCGGCAGGCGAGGCGCTGCTGATTCATGCGCGCCCACGGAAGATTCGTCGTCGGAATGAGACATGCCGATGCGATTCAAGAGTAATGGAGCCCACAACCCGTTGTGCTGCGACAATAGAAGCAAGCACTCTCCCAAGCATGACCGATACAAAGAAAGATGAGTCCGGCAGTCGCGGCGCGGCCGCATTTGCCTTTCGCGATTTCCGGCTCTACCAGATAGCTCGCGCGCTGGTGATCATGGGGGCGGAGGCTCAGGCGGTCGCGGTGGCCTGGCAGGTCTACCTCATCACGCATCGCGCCATCGACCTTGGCTACACCGGGCTGGCGTTGTTCCTTCCGGGATTGATCTTTATGCTGCCGGCGGGGCACACGGCTGATCGCTTCGACCGGCGCGTCGTCATCCTTGTCTGCTATTCGCTGCAAACAGTCTGCACTTTCACGCTGTTCCTGTTTGCATTTCACGGGCTTCGCCATATTTTGCCGATTTACACCATCCTGTTTTTCATCGGGACGGGACGCGCCTTCAGCGGGCCGGCCAGCTCTGCGCTGGTGCCCCACCTTGTGCCCGCGGAGCACTTCGTGAATGCCGTGACCTGGGGCGCCACCGTTTTTCAGATCGCGAATATCGCGGGACCGGCGATCGGCGGCCTGCTCTTCACCTTGCCGCTGGCGCACTGGGGCATGCCGCGGCTTTCCGGGGCGGCGCTCGTGTTTTTGTTTACGCTGTTCACGCTCGCGGGTTTTCTCACACTGATCGGTATGCTTTCTGTGCGGCCGGGCCGGATGGAACATCGCTCCACGACATTCGATCTTCTGCTCGAGGGACTGCGCTACGTGTGGCGCGCGAAGCTGCTGCTGGGCTCCGTGAGCCTGGATCTTTTCGTGGTCCTGCTGGGCGGCGCAGTGGCGCTGATGCCGATCTTCGCGGAGAACATCCTGCACACCGGGGCGCGCGGACTGGGGATTCTGCGCGCGGCGCCGGCCGCCGGCGCGCTCACGGTCTCGATCCTGCTCTCGTTCCGTCCAATTCGGCAGCGAGCCGGACGATTGATGTTCATTTGCGTGGGCATATTCGGAGTCGCCACGGTAGTCTTCGGCCTCTCGCGCACACTCTGGCTTTCTCTGATTGCGCTGGTGATTCTGGGCGCGGCGGATATGGTGAGCGTGGTGATCCGCTCATCGCTACTGCAACTGGCTACGCCGCCTTCCATGCGCGGCCGGGTGAGCGCGGTCAACTCCCTCTTCGTTGGCGCATCGAACGAGTTGGGTGAGTACGAGAGCGGGCTGACCGCGCAGTGGTGGGGTCCGGTGCGCGCCGTGGTGCTGGGCGGTATCGGATCGCTCATGGTGACGGGACTATGGACCGTGCTCTTCCCCGCCCTACGCAACGCGGATGCGTTGACCGCTGCATCGCTGATGCAGCCTGAGGAGCAACTGGAGCAGCCCTCTATCTGAGCTTTCGAGGATGATTCGATGAAGAATTGGCAGATTATCGGAGCCATTACGCTTCTGATTTTTGCGATCGCAGCCTGGCGAATTGTCTCCTACGAGCATGAGCGCAATTCTCCCGGCATTGTGCCAAACAAGCCAGCGGCGCGAGCGGTCAGCGAGGATCAACTGACGTTTGTTCGCAAGATGCTCATCGACAGCATGAAATCGGCGCGCGCGCTGAACGGCAAGCCGGTTTGGATGAAGACCGGATATACCGTTCCCTATTATCCGTACCGTACTGGCCGCATCGCCTTCACTCGTCAGACCGGATGGCTGCCACCCACGCAGGAGCTGCAGGTGAAAGATTTCGTGGAAACCGTGACGCCGCCGGATTGGGAAAGCAGCATTCCGCGCGGGGCGAAGAACGTATTCGTGGTGTTCACAGCATCCGGTCGCGATGGTGAGTTCGCTGCTCCAGTGGCTACGCTGGATAGGGCAAATACAATCTGGGCGTGCGATGACATTTTCTTCTACGACGACCCGAGAACGCTGTACCACTGGCCTCCAGAGGTGTGGCAGGCAGTCGAGCAGCACACTGCAAGACAAGGAATGAGCGAGTTCCAGACAACCATGGCGCTTGGCAACCTGCAGCAGTCCGACTCAAAGGACTACGGCAACCGGACGGTGAAGTACGTCACCGCCGACGAGGGGCAGACGCGGCACTTCAGTGTTGCTTTTGCGAACGACAAGGCCACGTCGGTGACCTCGCAGTAGGGCTAGACGCTTGCCTGTGCTTCCAGTTGCTGCATCAACTCTTCCCATTCGGAGGAGAGTGTGGCGTGCTCGGCACGCAGGCTCTCCAGTAATGCGCTCTGGCGCTGCGTTTCTTCCGCGCTAATGAAATTGCTCAGCGCCTGTTCGGTATCAGCCATGGCCGTTTCCACCCGGGGAATCTGGGCTTCCACCGCTACAAGGCGGTCCTGCATCTGTTTTCGCCTGATGGGATTCACGCGGCGACCACGGGCAGGATTTTCGGATAGTGTTTCGTTCGCGGGCTGGGAAGCGGCCGCGGCGGCTTCTGCTGCCGCAACAACGGGATCAGCAATCCCGGCCTTGCGACGCATGTAGTCCTCGTAGTTGCCAGGGAAGACCTGCACCGTGCCGTCTTCCAGTTCGAACACGCGTGTTGATAAAGCATCCAGGAAGTAGCGGTCATGCGAGACGAAGATGACGGTGCCGCTGAAATTACGGATCGCTTCGAGCAGCACATCTTTCGCGCGGAGATCGAGATGGTTCGTTGGCTCGTCCAGCAAGAGAAAGTTTGCTGGGCTCACGAGAATGCGGGCCAGTGCGTAGCGATTGCGCTCCCCTCCGGAGAGCACCCCGAGCGGCTTAAACGCGTCATCGCCAGAGAAGAGGAAGCAGCCGAGAAGCCCGCGCAGATCGGCCTGCGGCACGCGCGGCGCGATGCTGCTGATGTCATCGAGCATCCTGGCGGCTGGGTCGAGTACCTTGTATTGGTCCTGCGCAAAGTATTCCGCAGTGACATTATGGCCGAGCTTGAGGATGCCATCCGATGGCGCATCGCTGCCGGAAAGCATGCGGATCAGGGTTGATTTGCCGGCGCCGTTCACACCTACCAGAGCAATGCGATCGCCGCGGTCGATGGTGAAGTTTACGTTATGCAGCACCTGCTTGGCGCCATAGCTCTTCGCGAGATCACGCACTTCCACCACCGTGCGCCCCGAGGCGGGCGGCTGCGGGAAGGTGAAGTGAATGACCGGCTCTTCCTGGGGTAGTTCGATACGCTCGATCTTTTCGAGCTCCTTGATGCGGCTCTGTACCTGTTTTGCCTTGGTCGCCTGATAACGGAAGCGATTGATGAAGGTCTCCAGGTGCTCGATGTGCTCGCGCTGGTTGCGGTACGCGGACTCCAACTGTGCGCGGCGCTCCTGCTTCTGCTCGAGGTACCGCTCATAGTTGCCTGAGTAGAAGTGCAGCGCCTTGTTCCATATCTCGATGATCTTCGTCACCGTCACGTCGAGAAAATACCGATCGTGCGAGATCAGGATGTATCCGTTGGGATAACTGTGCAGGTAATCCTCAAGCCAGTTGCGG
>DASVAI010000022.1:0-3942 GCA_036376445.1 Acidobacteriaceae bacterium | reverse complement strand
GGGGATAAACCGGCTGAATATCTATGCCGGTATGCAGGGATTGTGCGTGCTGCGCGACGCGCGGGAAGCGGCGCTGCAGTTGCCATCCGGCAAATATGAGGTGCCACTGCGCGGTTCGCACCCGGAGTTCCGTGCATAGGGGTAGGTGCCAAAGTAGTGATCGAAGGAAATGTTCTCTCCAAAGATCACCACCACATGCTGGATCGGGGTGGCAGTGGAGCTATCGTGCTCCGCCTGGACAGCGGCGGGAGCTAGGATTTGCGTAGCGCACATCAATGCCGCCACCGATGTTGCGATTGCTTTGTGCATCACTGTTCCTCATTGCGGCTGTTAGCCGGCAACCATGAGGATCAAGCCAGGCGCCGTATCGTTAGGTCACGATGGCGTTACAGGATGAAGAAAAATTTGAGACTCAGCGCGCCACAGCGAGTGGATCACCAGTCGCGTGGTCCTTGATCTGAAAGCGCAAGAAGTCGTGGATCGCAGCCAGCGCTTCGGCGGAATCCGTCTCAATCAGGATCCGGCCGCCTGCTGCCATCGGTTCATTCGTGTACCGGATGGAACCACGCAGCCGTTTCATCGTGGTTGCTCCCGGCGGATTCGTGTCGTGCACGAAATGCGGAATCGAGAAATTCCCGTCCGCAAACATGCCAACGATATGCTTCAGGTGCATCTGCACCGTGGCAATCTGCTCGGCATTCTTCGGATCCTTCGCCGTAACCTGGATGATCCCGCCGGTCTTCGTCAGGAAGAAGTGATGGCTCGTCGTGATCTGGCTGAAGCCCATTCCCTCGTGCGATTCGCCACGCTGGGCAACGCCCGGGCTTTGCGCCGCCGCCCACCCCAGCCACAAAGTCAGCCCAATCGCGATCAGCCATGCGGCACGTTTCATGCCGCCAATTCTATGTCGCCTCGCTACGCGTGGAAATCCCAATCCGTCTTTCATCCCAAACCGGTTGCAAACCGTGCTCTGCGATTGATAACGTTGCGCTTTCGTCGATTTCACTCACTCGCAAATTCACAATTGCAGGAGAAAGCATGAGCCAGGTTCGCGTCCTCGTCGGCACTCACAAAGGTGCATTCATCCTCACCTCCGACGGCAAACGTCAGCAGTGGGAGGTTAGCGGCCCACACTTCGCCGGGTGGGAGGTCTACCACCTCAAGGGTTCGCCCGCCGATCCCAACCGCATTTACTGCGCGCCCTCCACCGGCTGGCACGGTCAGGTCATCCAGCGATCCGATGACGGCGGCCAGACCTGGAACCCCGTCGGCAACAAGTTCAGTTACGAAGGCACGCCCGCCACGCACCTCTGGTACGACGGCACGCCTCACCCGTATGAGTTCAAACGCGTCTGGCACGTCGAGCCCTCGCTCACCGACCCAGACACGGTCTACGCCGGCGTGGAAGACGCCGCCATCTTCCAGTCCAGTGACGGCGGCCAGAACTGGACCGAGCTTCCCGCGTTGCGTGAGCACGATACCGCCAAAGGCTGGCAGCCGGGCGCGGGCGGCCTGTGCCTGCACACCATCATCCTCGACCCCAGCGATCCCAACCGCATCTTCATCGCCATCTCCGCCGCCGGTGCGTTTCGTACCGATGACGGTGGCAAATCCTGGAAGCCCATCAACCGCGGCCTCCATTCCCAGTACATCCCCGACCCCACCGCCGAGGTCGGCCATTGTGTCCACCACGTCGCCATGCACCCGAACCGCCCCGGCGTGCTCTTCATGCAGAAGCACTGGGACGTCATGCGCTCCGACGATGCCGGCGACAACTGGCGCGAGGTCAGCGGCAATCTGCCCACCGACTTCGGCTTCGTAATCGACGTCCACGCGCACGAGCCCGAGACGATCTATGTAGTCCCCATCAAGAGCGACTCAGAGCACTTCCCGCTCGACGGCCAGTTGCGCGTGTACCGCAGCCGCACCGGCGGCAATGATTGGGAGCCGCTGACCAAAGGCCTGCCGCAGAGCAACTGCTTCGTCAACGTCCTCCGCGATGCGATGGCCGTCGACACGATGGACAAATGCGGCATCTACTTCGGCACCACGGGCGGACAGGTCTATGCCTCCGCCGACGCCGGAGATAGCTGGGCTCCGATTGTGCAGAGTCTACCCGCCGTGCTCTCGGTGGAAGTGCAGACGATTTCGTGAGCGCGACCGTCACAATTCGCGTCATGCTTCCCGCCCACCTGCGCAACCTCGCGCGCGTGGGCGCGGAAGTCTCCGTGGAAACCCCGGCTCCGGCCACTATCGCCTCCACGCTTGACGCCCTCGAAGCCCGTTATCCCGTGCTCGCCGGCACCATTCGCGATCACGACACCCGCAAGCGCCGTGCCTTCATCCGCTACTTCGCCTGCGAGGAAGACCTCTCGCATGAACCCCCCGAGACGGCTCTTCCAGAGCCCGTAGTCGCCGGCCGCGAGCCGCTCATCATCCTCGGCGCTATCGCCGGTGGCTGACGCGCGACACAGGTCAAACCGTAATCCTCACCCGCTTCTGCGCCGACGTGAATCCATTCACCAGGCTCACGTTGCGCAGCGGCGCCGACAGGTATAAGGCGAGAACCGCGCAGATTTCCTCGTTGGCACGACCTTTCTCCGGCGCGGCCGTCACCTTTCCTTTCAACACGCCGTTCGCCATAATCTGCGCCACACCTGCACTGCGGGAGCGCGGCACCGCCTTGATTTCCAGGAGAAGGTTGCCTTCCTGTAACAGTCTTCGGCGCAGACTCGACGCCTGTGCGGCCAGCGTATCGGTTGCCTTCGACATCTGCAAATTGTCCTGCGGCGGTGGCGAATCGTCCATGGAAACACTCATTTTGTGCATGGCCGCGCATCGTCCAGTGAACGAAGCAGCATCTGACTCACGAGGGGCGTCATATGCTTACCTGGATCATTGCGCCTGGAATTATCGCGTTCGGATTCGTAGCTGCAATTGCGGCTACTCTCATTGCCCGTCGCAGAGCCGATCAAGCCGGTGTCCTCCCGTCCATGCACGAGCGGTCCGTCCGATTGGAAAAGGCGGCCGCCCACCATGCCCACTCCGTACATGGGCGCGTTTTGTAGGGGCAATTGCTGGAATCGGAAACCGCTTTGATTGCAGTGAGTCGGGATGATTGCAGCCAGACCGGTCGGCGCGCGAATTCGTGGGCGCTGCGCCCTCATTCGCCGCGGGTTTCATCTTTCGCACTCGTGTTCTGATTCGCATTTCCTCCGTTCGGCCTGCATCATTCTTCGCGCCCGGCCGCATCAGACTTGCAAGAGGCATCCTCCGATGAACACCACGATCGTGATCACCGCTCTAGTCATCGTCGCTGTTCTCATCATTCTCGCCGCCGCCCTCATTGCGCGCCGTCGCAGGACCGATCAACTCCGACGTACCTTCGGCCCGGAGTATGACCGCACCCTGCGAGAGCAGGAAGGCGACGCCCGCCGCACGGAAGCCACTCTCATCGACCGCGAAAAGCGAGTCGAGAAGTTCCCGCTGCGCGCCCTCTCGCCCGTGGACCGCGAAGGCTACGCCATGGAATGGGCTACCGTGCAGCGTCGCTTCGTGGATGATCCTTCGGCCGCAGTCGGCACCGCGGACCGCCTCGTCGGCCGCGTCATGCTCGACCGCGGTTATCCCATGGCGGACTTCGAGCAGCGCGCCGCCGACATTTCCGTTAGCTATCCCGATGTGGTCCAGAATTACCGCGCCGCTCACGATATCGTCATGCGTCACCAGGACGGTGGCGTGACAACCGAAGAACTGCGCCAGGCCATGGTTCACTACCGTTCGCTTTTCGATGACCTGCTCGCGCAACCCGCCGAGTCACCCAAAATCGAACGTATCGACCGCGCCAGAGGAGTTGCTCATGAACGTGCTTCGTAAAGAAAAGCCATCCAACACGGAACAAGTAGCGCAAGATCTCGAGGAGCGGCGTAGCAATTTCAGCCG
>DASVAI010000021.1:0-4083 GCA_036376445.1 Acidobacteriaceae bacterium | reverse complement strand
TCAACCCGGCGCGCGCCTGCGCGACCAGCGGATCATGCGGATAGCTCTTCAGGAACTCCTCATAGGCGCCTTGCGCCGCCGCTGGATCATGCAGATCGTGCAGGTAAATCGTCGCTTCCGCCAGCAGCGCAGACGCGACATATGGACTTGCCGGGTATTGCTCGCGCAGGAATTCAAACTGTTCCACCGCGCTCAGCAGTGTCTTGTCGTGATCAAAGATCCGCCCCTTTTCCGCGAGCAGGCCGGCCACCATGTTCACTGCCTCGGGTGCTTTTCTATCCGCGGGATTTCCGTGATAGACGGCGCGATACGCATCCAGCACGTGCTCATACTCCGCTTGCGTACGTTCGCCTTCGGGACGGGACTCCAGTGCATCGCGCATCTGTTCCGCACGAGCAAACTGTGTCCGGTGTGCCGCATGGCTCTCGTGAGCCTTGTGCCGGCGTGCAGCCAGATCAGGAGTTGCAAGCAGGACAAACGTCACCGCAACAGCGGCAGAAACAACGCCGTGGCGGCATGCAGACGAGGAGAGAAGCCGTGCCGGCATAAGGGTATCGACGGGAAACGCATGTCCCCTTCTGGATCGAGACCCGGCCCGCGGAACATGGACGCGCTCTTCATCGAGAAAAACGCATCTCCACAGAGGCGCTGAGCCGGAGCTTCAGAAGACCCGCGTTCACTGCTAGAACACGCCCATTATAGGTGCGCTAAACCCGCGGAACGCCGGAAGAAAAGCAGCGGATACCTAGTTGGGCAACCTGCCAATTCCAGAACGAAATCGCGCCAAGTCACTCATGCAACTAACTCAACAAGCTGCTCACCACCTCTGGCACCCCGGCCAGCGCAGCATCGAGCTGCGTTGCATCCTTGCCGCCCGCCTCTGCAAGATCTGGCCTTCCGCCGCCCGAACCGCCGACGCGCTGTGCAATCTGCCCTACAATCTTCCCCGCCTGCACGCGCCCCGTCAGGTCCTTCGTCACGCCAACAATCAGCGCCACCTTACCGTCTTCCGCCGCAGAGCCCAGCACCACTACACCGGAGCCCAGCTTGTTGCGCAGGTTGTCCACCAGCGTGCGCATTTGTCCGCGATCGAGCGCAACCACGCGCTGGGACAGCACCTTCACGCCCTTGATCTCCACTGCCTGTTCCGCCGCCGACGACACCGATGATGCAGCGGACTTCATCCGCGCGTTGTCCAACTCTCTGCGCAGCCGCTTGATCTCTTCTTCCTGGGCGCTGAATCGCTGCCGCAGCGCCTCCGCCGGGGCAGCATCGCTCGCGCCCGCAACGTGTGTGGCAAACTGCGCCGCTTCATATCCACGCCGGAATTCGCCCAGCGCTCCCATGCCGCTCACCGCCTCCACACGCCGCACGCCGGACGACACGCTTGATTCACCCGTCAGCTTCAGCAGTCCGATCTCGCCTGTCGCACCCGTGTGCGTGCCGCCACACAGCTCCGTTGAAAAATCGCCGATCTTCACCACGCGCACTCGCTCGCCATACTTCTCGCCAAAGAGTGCCATCGCTTTGTACTCATTCACCGCGACATCGATCGGCACATCCACCAGCGTCTCCACCCTCGTGTTCGCCAGCACCTGCCGGTTCACCATGTCCTCGATGTCCTGCAACTCCTCATCCGCCACATGCGCGAAGTGCGAAAAATCAAACCGCAGCCGCGCCGGAGCCACCAGCGACCCAGCCTGCTTCACATGCGTGCCCAGCACCTGCCGGAGCGCAGCATGCAGCAGGTGGGTTCCGGTATGGTTACGCCGCGTCGCGTTGCGGAACTCCGCATCCACCACCGAGTCCACCCGCATGCCCAGCGCAATCGGCTGTTTCACCCGCACGCGATGCGCGCGCACGCCCTGTACCGGCTGCGTGCATCCCAGCACATCAGCAATCACGGTGTTGTGGTCGTCTGATCGCAGCCAGCCATGGTCGCCCACCTGCCCACCCGAGTCGGCATAGAAGGATGTGTGATCCAGCACCACTTCTACTTCTTCGCCTATTGCTGCGGCGGGGACGCCCGCTCCGTCGCGCACAATCGCCAGTACTTCGCAGTTCGTCGAGACAAGCTGGCCGTAACCTTCAAAGACCGTCTTCGGCAACTCGCGATACGCCGGGCTCGCCGAAGCTTTCGCGCCGCCCTTCCACGAAGCGCGCGCACGCGCCTGCTCCTCCGCGCGCGCCGCCTCAAAGCCCGTCAGATCAAATTCCAGACCCTGGTCGCGCGCCGCATCCACCATGAAGTCCAGCGGCAGCCCGTACGTTTCGTACAGATGAAACGCCTTCGTTCCTGGATATGTCACAGTTGCGGAGCCGTTGTTCTCTGCCAGCAGCGGTGCGAAATCTTGCTCCAGCCTGACCAGCCCTTGCTCCATCACGCGCGCAAACTGCCGCTCCTCCGCCAGCACCACCTTGCTCACGCGATCGACGCTCTCGTTTAGCTCCGGATACGCCCCCGCCATCTCATCACGCACTGCATAGACCATCTGGTGCATGAAGGATTCGTTCTGCCCCAGCAGCCGCCCATGCCGGATGCCGCGTCGCAGAATCTTGCGCAACACATATCCGCGGCCCTCATTCGCTGGCAGCACTCCATCGCTGATCAGGAACGTCGCAGCGCGGGCGTGGTCCGCGATGATGCGCAATGATGCATTCGCGACCAGGTCGCCTTTCACATGCGTCAGCGCGGCAGCCTTCTCGATCAGCGGCACAAACAGATCCGTCTCGAAATTCGACATCTTGTTCTGCAGCACAGCGGCAATGCGCTCCAGCCCGGCTCCTGTATCAATCGACGGCTTGGGCAGCAGTGCCAGTTCGCCCTGCGCGCTGCGGTCGAACTGCATAAACACCAGGTTCCATATCTCGACATAGCGCGCATCGTCGTGGCCGAAGGGCAGATCCTTCCCGCTCTCCGAAGCTTCAATACCCATGTCATAAAAGATCTCCGAGCAGGGACCGCACGGGCCCGTATCGCCCATCTGCCAGAAGTTATCCTTCATGCCCATTTCGAAGATGCGATCGGCGGGCACGTGCTCCAGCCAGTAGCGGTGCGCCTCTTCATCGCGCGGCACGCCGCCCTCGCCATTGAAGATCGTCACGTACAGCCGCTCCTTCGGGAGGCCGAACCACTTCTCCGACGTCACCAGCTCCCACGCATACGCAATGGCTTCGCGCTTGAAGTAGTCGCCGAAGCTGAAGTTCCCGAGCATCTCAAAAAACGTGTGATGCCTGCGCGTGAAGCCGACATTCTCCAGATCATTGTGCTTGCCACCCGCGCGCACGCACTTCTGCGAAGTGGTCGCGCGGTTGTAGTCGCGATGCTCCAGCCCGAGAAAAATATCCTTGAACTGGTTCATCCCCGCATTCGTAAACAGCAGCGTCGGATCGTCGGCAGGCACAAGCGAAGAGGAGTGCACGCGGCGGTGCCCCTTCTCCTCGAAAAACTTCAGGAACATCTCACGAATCTGGTTGCCGGAGCGGACTTGCATACTCTCCAGTCTACAGTCCGCGCTCGCGTGCGACGCCTGGCGTTTTAGCTGCCGGAACTATGAAGGATCTTCGTTTCCCAGTTCTTCGATCGCGTCTTCATCCGGCGCCCAGTTCCGCATCAGCTTGAAGACTGTGCCGGACGTAAAGCCTGCAGAAATCAGCCGGCGCATCGTCCGCGCCGCATCTTTCTTATCTTTCGGCTGCGTCATGCGCTTGCGCTCAATGTAGGCGCGGGCCAGTTCTTCCTCATTCACGCCCTCATAAGCTTTGTCCAATGTCTTTGCGACCAGTTCCGGATGCACTCCCTTTTGCATCAGGCCCTGCTGAACGCGCCGGCGTCCCAGCTTCTCATTGTCCTGGCGCAGCCGCGCATAATCTGCCGCAAAGCCGGCATCGTTCAGAAAGCGATACTCCTTCAGCCGTGCCACCACCGCCGTTATCTTCTGTTCGCCTGTCTCGCCCGGTTCCACGCGCGTACGCATCTTGCGCTTCAACTCCGCGACGGTCTGCGCGCGCCGTCCAAGAGAAGCCGTTGCATAGTCGAACAGTGCGGCTTGCGTCAACGGCTCGCGCGACTTCTTCGGTCCC
>DASVAI010000018.1:0-6406 GCA_036376445.1 Acidobacteriaceae bacterium | reverse complement strand
AACAAGGAAGAGTGGGATATGACCCCGCCCACTGTGAACGCGGACTACAGGCCGTCTCTGAACACGATCAATTTTCCTGCCGGCATTCTCCAGCCCGCCTTCTACGATAAGACCGCTTCCGATGCCACAAACCTCGGTCATATCGGCGGCATCGTCGGCCACGAGCTCACACACGGCTTCGACGATGAGGGCCGCAAGTTCGATGCGCAAGGCAATCTGAAGGATTGGTGGACGGCCGATGATGCAAAGCGCTTCGAGCAGCGCACGGATTGCCTGGTGAACGAATACAACGGCTTCGTCGCCGTCGACGACTTGCATGTGAATGGCAAGCTCACTCTTGGTGAGAACACCGCCGACAATGGCGGCCTGCGACTCGCCTGGATGGCGCTGCTTGCGGACGCTGCAGGCAAACACACGCTGCTTAATCAAAAGACCGCAATCGGCTACACCCCGAAGCAGGAGTTCTTTCTTGGCTGGGGGCAGAACTGGTGCTCCACTGAGCGGCCGAAGATGCAGCGCATGCTCGTTCGCGTCGACCCGCACTCGCCCGATCACATTCGCGCCAACGGAGTTGTGGTCAACATGCCGGAGTTCGGTCAGGCTTTCGGATGCAAGACCGGCCAGGCAATGGCGCCGCCACCGGAGAAGATGTGCCGCGTCTGGTGAGTTCGTAACCGCGAGACGAACTAACTGCCATGCTTGAGAATTTTAGGCTCACCGTCTTTCGTGCCGTCGCTGCGCAGCGTAGTTTCCGCCGCGCAGCCGAGCAGCTCTATCTATCGCAACCGGCCGTCACTCAGCAGATCAAGGCGCTCGAAGATCTGATCGGCCTTCCGCTTTTCGACCGCGGCGGCCGCGAGGTCACTCTCACCCCCGCCGGCGCTCAGTTACTGCGACATGCCGACGAGTCGCACGCAATTCTGGAGCGCGCTGCAATCGACCTCGCTGCACTCAAGGGCCACCTCTCTGGGACACTGCGCATCGCCGCATCCACCACCATCGCGCAATATATCCTCCCGCCGTTGGTCGCCTCCTTCCTGCGTCTCCATCCGGAAGTGCGCATCGAGCTCGATAGCAGCAATACCGAATCCGCTGCCGACGCCGTCGTTACCGGACGCGCAGCGCTCGGGCTTGTCGAAGGGCCGCCGCATGCCGGCAATCTTCGCTCCGAGCTCTGGCTCGCTGACGAGCTCGTCCTGCTTGCGCCGCCGAGTCACGAGTGGGCAGGCCAGCGCTCCATTACACTCCAGCAGTTCGCCTCTGCCCCGCTGCTCATGCGCGAGCGCGGCTCAGGCACGCGTGAAGTCATCGAAACCGCTCTGGAGGGAGCCGGCTTCGCCGCACGCGATCTCCACATCGCTATTGAGCTCAATTCCACGGAAGCCATCCTTGGCTGCATCGAATCCGGCGTCGGCGTCGGATTCGTTTCCCGCAGTGCCGTGCATCGACAACTCGCCGCCGGCTCGCTCGCGATAATTGAAGTCAGAGGTCTCTCCATCCATCGCGACCTTCTGTTGCTCACGCCCGCCGGCCCCGAGCCCACCGGCCCAGCCGCCGCGATGCTCGAGCTCCTCCGCCAACACCGCCCACAACTCCGCCGCGTTCCTGCTCGCCGATAAGCGCTGTTTATCTCCCATCAGAATTTCCGCTTGGACCTGCACCATTCCGGTTCAGCACACTGAATACGTGACCGACGCCGGAGCAAAACGCCTCTTTATCGCTGCTATCGTCATTGCCGCCACCGGCTTCATCTCTCCCGCCCTCGCGCTCGCCGGAGGCATCTCCTTTGGCCTTCTGCTGCCGCATCCCTTCGCGGCGGAGAGCCGCGATCTCTGTCGTCTCTTCCTGCAAGCCTCCGTGGTTGCGCTTGGCTTTGGCATGGACCTCCGCCAGGTCGTCCATGCCGGCGCTTCGGGATTCGTCTACACGGCCGTCAGCATCGTGTGCGCCATCCTGCTCGGCATGATTCTCGGTGGAGCACTCCGGGTCAGCCGCACCGCATCGTTCCTGATCACCTGCGGGACAGCCATCTGCGGCGGTAGCGCCATCGCCGCCATCGCGCCAATCACCGACGCGGGCGAACAAGACATGGCCATCTCACTCGGCACAGTTTTTACTCTCAACGCCGTCGCGCTGCTTGTGTTTCCCACGATCGGTTTCGCGCTGCATCTCACGCAGTCGCAGTTCGGGCTTTGGGCCGCGCTCGCCATCCACGACACCAGCTCCGTCGTGGGAGCCGCAGCCCGCTACGGTCCGCAAGCTCTCACCATCGGCACCACCGTTAAGCTCGCCCGCGCCCTCTGGATCGTGCCCGTTGCCCTCGCAACAGCCGCCATCTCCAAAAGCAGCAAACGCGTTCGACTACCCTGGTTCATCCTGTACTTCAGCCTCGCAGCCGTCGCCAACACCTACATCCACGCGGGCAGCGCGATCTTTGCGGACTTTGCGAAACTTGGCCGCTGCGGACTCACCGTCACACTCTTTCTCATCGGCAGCGGCATCTCAAGATCGACACTGCGCAAGGTGGGTGTCCGTCCCATGCTGCAGGGAACCGCGCTGTGGATCATCATTGCCACCCTTTCGCTCTGGGCCATTCGCAGCCATCTGATCGGATTCTGATCGATTCGCTACGCGTTTCGCATGGCGCTCGAACCGGGGGCGAAGCACGTTGATCCTGTCCGCCGGGCTTGCCCTTCAATCCACCCCGTACAGTAATTCTATGCAGGCCGCCACCACCTCCCAGCGCACCGCCGCCTACTGGCTCGGCTACGGCGCATGCGCGCTGGCCGGGTGCTTCTGGGGCACTGGCTTCTACTTCGGCAAGATCGTATTGGCTTCCATGGGCGTCGGCCACATGGTGCTCTACCGCTTCGTCTTTGCCTGCATCGGACTGGTGCCTTTCGCCCTTCGTCATCGCCCGCAGCTCAACGCGCGCGAATGGCGGCTGCTTCTCATGGCCGCGTTCCTCGGCATTCCGGTTCAGTATCTGGTGCAGTTCTTCGGCCTGTCGCTCACCACCGTCTCCCATGCTTCGCTCATGGTCGGCAGCATGCCTGTGCTGCTCGGCGCGGCCGCTACGCTCTTCACCGGCGAGCGCCTGGACCGCATTGGCTGGGTAGCCCTCGTCAGTTCCACCATCGGCGTCGCACTCATCGTGCTCGCCGGCCACCATTCCACCGCAGGCCGCGGCCCATCCTTCGTCGGCGACCTGCTCGTGCTCCTGGCGCTTCTCGTCTCGCTCTTCTGGATACTCATGAACAAGCGCCTCATGGAGCGGCACCCGCCAGCCGTCATCACGGTCTATGGCATCTATACCGGCTCAGTCATGATCGCCGCCTGGGTGCTCCTCCACGATGGAGCGCCGCCGGTCCACGGCGTGCCGCTCGCGGCCTGGCTCGCTTCCGCCGCCAGCGGTCTCTTCTGTACCGCCGGTTCTACCCTGCTCTGGAACTGGGGCATCCATCACGTTCCCGCCTCGCGAGCGGCCGTCTTCCTCAACATCGAGCCCATGCTCGGCTCATTCCTCGGCGTGGAATTGTTGGGCGATCACCTCGGCCCCGCAGCCTGGGTGGGCGGGGTGCTCATCCTCGCCGCCGCCATTACGTTGACCACCCGCCCGCACGGCATCGAAACCGCCGGCATCATGGAGTAATCGCTGTATTTTTAATAGCTTGAAGAACAGCAATATCCACAGCCCTGGTTACTACCCGAACAAACTCCAGCTTGATATCCTTGGCGAACAAATGGCGAAATAGAGGAGCCCCATGCTGCAACTTCCCTCCCCCGCCCTCCAGAAACTCTGCCGGCTTCTACGGCAGATCCGCAGGTCCTCGACAGTCTCTGCTGCCGATTCTCATTCTGCGGACCCACCCGATCCCGCGCACTTCGTAGATACCTCGATGGGCCCCCGGCGGCCGCCTTTGTCCGTGCCCCCCAACCGCGCCTCCGAGAGGAAAGCCGGCTGACTTCTCCAACCCGCTTCGTAGCCCGGCCATCCGCCGGGCTTCTTTTTTATGTTTGCCAACGAAGCCGCTCCACATCCCGGCGCTCCCGCAACGACTGGATCAGTGTCGGTTCACTGTGTTCCCATCGTCGTGCGCGCCAGCGCAATTCGCACTGCACCGCAACACGCCCCTTCTCCCGCGAAACATCCACAGTCCAGGCATGGAGCCGCATCCCGTTGTCCCTGACCATCTCGCGCAATTCGCGGGACAGTTCCTCGTCTGCGGTGATCACGCACAGAGTTCCCCTGTGCTCCTGCGAAAGATGCTGCTCCAGCAGCTTCAAGCCCCAAAGCGTGAATAACGTCAGCGCCAGGCCCGACGCGCCCAGCGCCAGCTTGCCCGCGCCAAAGCATAGACCCAGCATCGTGACCATCCACAGAGTCGCGGCTGTGGTTACGCCAAGCACCATCTCGCCCTTTCGCAGAATCGCTCCCGCGCCGATGAATCCCATGCCGGAAAGAATGCCCAGCGGCAGTCGCATCAGGTCGAGTTGAACAAACGAGCTCGCATTCTTGCCCGAGGTCCAAAGCATTCCATTGGCCAGAATCATGGACAACGAGGCCGCGAGACACACCAGAACATTCGTGCGTATCCCCGCTGCTTTGCCGCGCTCGTCACGGTCCATGCCGACGAGCAAACCGGCGATCAGCGTGCACACCAGCCGCAACGCAACGTCGCCCCAGGTAAGAGTGAATGGCATAGGCGCATCTCCGTTTGCTGCACCCGGAGATGTAATGGGCGGCAAGCCACGTTGCCTGCCGAAACGCTGTCATCCTGAATCTAAACCGAAGGCGAAGTGAGGGATGGGCTGTACCGACCGTTCAGAATCGGTGCGAAGTGCCGCATCTATCCAAAGGCTTCAGACCCAGAGCCCCCTACAGTTCCATCGCGTACTGCGCGCTCAGAAATCCAAACGCAGGCTGCGTCGGCTCCTCGCTGGCAAGCGCCAGCACCAGCCTCTCCAGCACCAGCCGCTTGTCCGGTGGCGAGGAGCGCAGCTCCAGATCGGCACGCGCAATCAGCCGCAAGGCGCGCGTCAGTTCGCGCCGGCTCTTGTAACGCCGCGCCTGCCGGATCAGGTCCTCCGCAGCAAACGGCGGCATGCGGAAGCCCTGCCACAGCGCCTGCCAGATCGCGCGCGAGTCGCGCACGTTCTTCTCGAGAATCACCAGCATCTGCCGGAAGGTCCGCGCCAGCATGTAAAGATGCCCGATGGCCGACTCCTCTCCGCCGTCCGATGCGTTCAGCAGACCCTGAAGCAGGGCCAGCGCGCGCGGACGATCCTTGGCCGAGATTGCATCCGTCAGTTCATACAGCGAGCGCTGCTTCGCGCCGAGCACCATCGTCTCCACATCGCCCAGCGTAATGCGCCGCCGCTCGCCGGTCGTGCTCGCGAAACGAGCGCCGATATAGAGCAGCAGCTTCTCGAGCTCGCTCGCCATCAGCATCAGGTCGCCGCCCAACGCGTCCGCCAGCTCGCGCGCGGCATCCACTTCCAGTGCGGCGCCGCACTTTTCCGCCTCAGCCACCAGCCACCGCATCGCGTCACTCTCTTCGACGCGCACCAGCTCCACCATGCCGCACCAGTCGCCCAGCGTCTCGCGGATGCGCTCGTAGCGGTCCTTATCCTGCATGTCCATCCGTCGCAAATCGGAAGGCAAATGCAGATGGTCAGCGACAAAGATCAGCAACGCCTGCGGATTCGGCGAACGCCCGTACGCATCGAGCGCGGCAAACTCGTCCTTCTTCGCGCCGCGTCCGTAGAGCGTCTTCACATTCCGCAGAAACAGCACCTGGAATGGCGCCATCAAGGACGGCGTCTGCGCCCGATCGAGCGCCTCGAAGATGCTGGTCTCCGCCAGATCGATCTCCGCCAGCGCGAAGTCTCGCATGGCCGGCCCAGAGCCTGCGTCGACCAGCGTCTCCAGAACGGCGTGCCGGCAGCGCTCGTACAGATACATCTCGTCGCCGAGCAGCACGTAACCCGGCCGCAGAGCACCGCCGTTGCGCGACGCTTCGATCTCCGCCACAAAGCGATCGGAAGACGCAAAGCTCCGCAGTCCGCTAGTCATGGGGAATATCCCGGTCCCGAAGTTGTCGCAAGAGGCTCAGAAGGACTCCAGCATATCGCTCACCAGCGACTGGGCAAAGTCTCTTGATAGGCGCGCCATCGCAGGCGAGTCTTCTTGCACAAATGTACCCAGATCGGAGGTAGCCTCGTACTGCTGATGGAAGGTGTACCCATCGTGCCGGTAGATCACGCGGCCATCACGATCCGTCAGCGACACGCTTGCCGTCAGCGAAATCATGTAGCTCGAAGATTGCCCCGTCGTTACGTTGTACGTGTAGGGCACAATGCTCTCGCTCAGCACCGTCCCTTTCAACACCGCATCGGCATCGCC
>DASVAI010000017.1:0-9141 GCA_036376445.1 Acidobacteriaceae bacterium | reverse complement strand
TTCAGGGAATCTCCGACGACGATGCACATCACAGTCCACTCCTTCTTGGTGCGTCTGACGTGCAATCGCTGGACGTTGCTACAAGAACAGTCCAGTCCACCGGGAAAACATCTTGCGCAGGCGTTCCTTCCACAGTGATCTGCACGGTCATCTCGAACGGCGCATCCGCGAGCCTTCTCATCCCCATATGGGTAAACGGCCATTGGAGAGAGTATCCATTGGGCACGCATTTGGGCTTATTTCTGGGGCAATTGTCTTCAGCAGAGGCAGCATCCGCACTCGAGTCGCTACATGTAGACAGACCGATTCCGAATGGCGGATTCGCGCCAATCGTGTTTCGCAGAACGTCGGATGGCGTGATCCAGGTCGTTTTACTCGCTGGTGATCGAATCAGTTGGGCTTCGGCGCCTCGCTAACCATGGAACGGAAGTTGCTTTCTACCTTCCGTGCCGCCAGACCGCCGTCAACGCATCGTGTCACTCCCTCATTTTCAAATCGGGAAAATGTACCTTTCGTGGTAGCAAAAGTTGCCGTTTAATTTTGCGGATTTGCTACTCTGGAAATAGGGCCATTTCTGCCCGCCCAAAAATCGTCCATCCCCACTGCGTGAAGTCCGAAAATCAAGTGACGGCTCTGTCGATAAGTCCTTTGCTTGGACATCTTTAGTATCTAAGTCTTTTAGACACCGCACTTTCGGCACGGCACGACTGCAAGCCTCTCATTCCAGAAGAGATGGCCGCCAATCCACGGCAGGGGTGGGGGGGAGGGGTACCCTTATTCGTAGCGCAGCGCTTCGATCGGATCGAGATTCGCTGCGCGCAGCGCCGGCACCATCCCGCTCACCAGCCCGACCACCACCAGGATGCCGCTCGACACCAGCACAATCAGCGGCGAAATCAGCAGCCGGATGTCCGCGTCGGTCGCGTTCTGCGCAATCGCGCTGTAGAACGTGATCCGCCCCACCGCAATGGACACGGCATAGGCCAGCAGCATGCCCAGCACACCCCCAGCGGCCGAGATCACCAGCGACTCCGCCAAAAACTGAATGAGGATGTGCCGCTTCCGCGCGCCCAGCGCCTTTTCCACGCCGATCTCGCGCGTGCGCTGCTGCACGCTCACCAGCATGATGTTCATCAGCCCGATGCCCGCAATCCCCAGCGTCAGTGAGCCGATGAATGCCATCAGCACCTCCAGCGCCGCCGTGATGATGCGGAATTGCGTGAGTTGCTCCATCAGGTTTGCGACATAGATCGCATTGCGGTCCGTTGGACGGAAGCCATGCGCAGCACCCAGCGTCTGGCGCACCATGCGCTCCACCTGCATGTGGTCGCCGTGATAGCTCATCCATATGCCATCCAGGTACTTCATGTCCTTGATGTCGCCCATCGTCTTGAAGGGGATGTGGACCACCCGATTGATGTTGTCCTCATCTTCGGTCATCTTCGGCTTCAACACGCCGATGACCGTGAAGCTGATGCCGCCAATGCGGATGCGCTGCCCGATCGGATAAATGCCGGAGAAGAGCTTGCTCGCAGCCTGCGAGCCCAGCACCGCGACATGGTTGCGCTCCTGGTTGTCCTGCTCGGTGTAGAAGCGGCCCTTCACCACGTCGTAGTTCAGGATGTTGGCAATCTGCGGATGACTGCCCTCGACATTCCAGTTATAGGTGTGCAGCTCGTTCTGCACCGGAACATTGTCCTTGTTCAGCGTGGCCGTCAGCGTCTCCAGTCCCGGCACGCTGGCCCCAAGGCGGTCCAGATCATCCTGCGTAAAGCGCACCGGCACGCCTGCCTTCTTGCCGCCCGCCTGCTCGCTCGTCGTCCCCGGAAAGACCCCGATCGTGTTCACGCCCCACTGCTCGAAGATGGCCATGATCGCCCGGCTGAATCCGGCGCCATAGGCCAGCAGCAGCACCACCGTGGCGATCCCCCATGCCATCCCCGCAATGGTGATGACCGTGCGCCGACGGTTATGCTGCATCGCCTCCCACGCCTGTCTCAGCAGATCGAAAAGCATTGCCGCTACTCCTTATTCCCGCCTCAGCGCTTCCACCGGCTCCAGGCGGGCCGCCTTGCTCGCCGGCACCAGGCCGGCAATCACCCCGCTCGCTGTGAGCGCGCCAATCGCCAGCGCCGCCGACCACGGCACCAGCCGCGGGGGGTCGAAGCCCTCCATGTTGTGCCCGATTGCGGACTGCAGCACATACATCAGCGCCGCCGCGCCGCCTATCCCGATCATGCCGCTGATCCCGGTCAGGAACAGGCCCTCCAGCAAGAACTGGAGCTCCACACTCCGATTCGTCGCCCCCAGCGCCTTGCGCAGCCCGATCTCGCGCGTGCGTTCGGTCACCGCCACCAGCATGATGTTCACAATCCCAACCGCGCCCAGCGCCAGCGTCACCACCCCGACGCTGCCCAGGAACACATCCATCGCGTCAAAGATCTTGTCCACCATCTGCTGGCTCTTAATCGAATCCCACTCGTCAAAGGCGTCCTTGTTATGCCAGTCGAAGCCGTGTCGCTGCGCGATCAGCCGGTGGACATCGGCTACGGCAAGCTCGTTCTCTCCATGCACGCGCGGCTGGTACTGAATGCCGCTCAGCGAATCCTGCGGCAGGTTCTCGCCCTTGATGGCAAACATCTCCATCATCACGGTCAGCGGAATATAGACCGTCTGGTTCACGCCGCTATTGTTGCCCCGTCCTGTCTTTGCCGCCACGCCGATCACCTGGAAGCGCGATCCGTTCAGCAGGATCCACTCGCCCAGCGCCGGCCTGCCGGAGAAGAGCAGTTGCGCCGTCTTCTGGCCCAGTACGGCGACGTGTCTGCGGTCGCGGAGGTCGTTCCCATCGATCAGCCGGCCCTCCGCCATAGGTAATGCGCGGATCTCCGGATAATAGGTGTCAACGCCCTTCACGCTTCCGCCGGTCGTGGTGTACTGGCTGACCTGCTGGATGGTCTCGTTCTCGATCACCGCCGTCGCGGCGCGCACGGAAGGAAGCTGCCGCATCGCTTCGGCATCAGAGAGCGTCACACGGTAAGGACGCATCCCGGTGTGCTGGCTCGGAACGGCGGGGATATTGCCACCGGACAGGAAGATGACATCGTTGCCCAGGTTGGCCATCTGCCGTCGCTGGCCGGACCGGAAACCCTCGCCCAGCCCGATCAGCAGCAGCAGGGAACCGACGCCCCACGCGATGCCGAACATGGTAAGAAACGACCGCAGCTTATGCGCCCAGATCGCATCCAGAACCTGCCCGACCATGTCCCGCAAAGCGCGCATACTGCCTCATAGACGGATACGCAGCCGCTTTGGGAGTGGTTCCGTCGCACCCCTCTGAACAGCCGGGCGCAAACTCCTACTTCTTCTCCAGCGCCGTCAGTACCTCGGCGGCATTCGGCGAGCTGACCCGCAGGTATTCGCTCACCCGCTTCCGCTCCTCTGCGGTGAGGGTCGGAGCTACGGCGAGCAGGCGTCGCATGGTGGTGGCTACATCGTCAACATAATTCATCATGCGAATGGCTTCGCCGGACAGGGGCATCTTTCGTTTCTCCACTTCTTTCAATCGCTCCACACATTCTCCCGTGCCGGGGCGTGGTTCGTAAAGTCGCGGGCCGGATTCCCGAACAGGAGCAACGGTTCCGGACGATCGAACCTCCCACCCTTAGCTTTTGCGATTCCGATCAAACCAGCCGGATACTTCCTATTGACGTAGGAAGCGGAACGGGCCTGTGCGGATAGCCGAGGCCGCCGGAGCAGTGACCTAGAACGCTATGGACCAGAATTGTATCCACTCTTTGCTCGAAACCGACGCCCGGGTACCGGTCGCCACCTATCGCGCGCAGATGCGCCGCGAGTTCACCTTCGAGCAAGCTTCGGCGATCATTCCCTATCTCAAGCAGCTCGGCATGGGCGACTTCTACGCCTCGCCCATCTTCGAGGCACGCCCAGGCAGCACACATGGCTACGACGTAACCCGCCATGATCGGCTGAACCCGGAGCTCGGCGGCGAGGAGCGATTCGCGCCGTTCGCGGAGCTGCTGCGCAGCCACGGAATGGGTCTGCTGCTCGATATCGTTCCTAACCACATGGGCATCGGCAAGGACGCAGTGTGGTGGCAGGATGTGCTTGAGAACGGCCATGCCTCGCGCTATGCCAACTACTTCGACATCGATTGGAGCCCGCTCAAGGACGAAATGCGGGACAAGCTGCTGCTGCCGATCCTGGGCGGTCAATACGGCGAAGAGCTGGAAGCGAAGCACATCCAGGTGGCCATCGAAGATGGGAAATTTTGCGTGAAGTATTACGACAATCGAGGGCCGGCCTCGCCGCGTTCCATACCGCTCATCTTCTTTCGCCGGCCCATCGGCACCATGCCGAGCGAGCAGGAGACTGCCGGCATGCCGGAGGCGCTGGCGCAGGCGCTGCGCGATCTGACCCAACTACCGCCGCACGAGACAACCGATCCGCAACTGCAGGCCGTCCGCCGCGAGCGCCTGGATGAGCTCTTGCCGCGCCTGCGCGCAGCTCTGAAAAGCGAAGAAGCACAGTCCGTGATTGCGCGTGCTCTCGAAGCCATTAACGGAAGGGAAGGCGATCCGCACAGCTTCGATGCCCTCGATGCGTTTCTCCGCGTACAGCCGTATCGGCTGGCGTTCTGGCGCACCTCGGCCGAGGAGATCAATTACCGCCGCTTTTTCGATGTAAACGACCTTGTTGGTCTGCGGATGGAGACGCCGGAAGTGTTCGCCGAAACTCATTGCCTTATCCGCGAGCTGCTGGCGAAAAAACAGGTCACCGGCCTTCGTATCGATCACTGCGACGGAATGTTCAACCCGCGCCAATACCTCATCCGGCTGCAACTGCTCTATCTGGCCAGCCAGTGCGCCGGGCCCCGAGCTGCGAGCGAAACCGCGCCCAATGGCATCGAGCGCGCCATCCTCGATCAGCTTCGCGGCTATGACTGGAGCGCCTCCCACGGGCCGCTCTACGTTGTCGTGGAGAAGATCCTCGAGCCTCGCGAGCACATGCCGCGCGAGTGGCCCGTCCATGGGACTTCGGGGTATGACTTCGTCTACTTCGCCAACAACATATTCATCCAACGCGAGAATCTGAAAGCCTTCAACACGCTCTACGAGCGCGTCATTGGCCACTCGTCAAATCCCGACGAGATCATCTATCGCTCCAAGCTCATGGTTATGCAGGCATCGCTTGCCAGCGAAGTCCACGTGCTTACGAATATGCTCAGCAAGATAGCCGCGGCGGACCGCCATGCCCGCGACTTTACTGACAACATCCTTGAATCGGTGATCCGCGAAACCATCGCGTGCTTTCCTGTCTATCGCACCTACACCGACGAACGGGGAACCTATCCGGAACGAGATATCGCCTTTATCCAAAACGCGATTCGCCAGGCCAAGCGGCGCAACCCGGACATCGATGCCACGGCTTTTGATTTTCTGCGCGACATGCTGCTCATGCGTCGTCGCCACAGCGGATCGAAAGGCGAAATCGATCCCCACCGACTGAGGTTTGCTCTCAAGTTCCAACAGCTCACCGGCCCTGTGATGGCCAAGGGCGTGGAAGACACAACCTTCTATGTCTACAACCGATTCATCTCCTCCAACGAAGTCGGCGGCGACACAAAATCATTCGGCATCACGCTCGAGCAATGGCACGCGAGCAATAAGGAAAGACTCGAGGTAACGCCCGATTCGATGTTGACCACCTCAACGCATGACACCAAGCGCAGCGAGGACGTGCGCAACCGGCTCAACGTACTATCGGAGATCCCAGGCGCGTGGGCCGGGGCCGCGCGACGCTGGCGTCGCACCAACGCAAAGGCAAAGCGTACCTTGCCCGATGGTCGTGTCGCTCCCGATGCTAACGAAGAATACCTGCTCTACCAAACCATCGCCGGCGTCTGGCCCTGGTCAGCAGACGAGCCGGGCTGTCGCGAGTCTGTGCTTCGCCGGCTCCAGGACTACGCCGCCAAGGCGCTCAGCGAGGCCAAGGTAAATCTGAGTTGGATCAGCCCTGATCCCGAATACGTCAGAGCGGTGCAGGGCTTTCTCGCCGACATCCTCCTGCCGGACGAGCGCGGCCGCCATACGCCGTTTGTAGAGACACTCGACAGGCTGCTGGAACAGATCAAGCTCTTCGGCGGAGTGAACTCACTGGCCCAGCTTGTGCTCAAAGCCACCTGCCCCGGCGTCCCCGACTTCTACCAGGGAACCGAGATGTGGGACCTCAGTCTTGTGGATCCCGATAATCGCCGGCCCGTAGACTACCCGCTGCGCGAAAGCACCCTCGCGCGACTCGATGATCTCGCCGCACAGCAGGGAAAAGCCGCCGTGGCTGCCGAAGTCACGCGCAACATCAGCGATGGCGCCATCAAGCTATGGACGACTGCGCAGGTGTTGCGTCTTCGCCGCGCTGAGCACGAACTCTTCCGCCGCGGCAGTTATGAGCCCCTCTACGCAGCCGGCGCCGCGGAGCAGCACGTGATCGCACATGCACGCGTGTACCAGGGCAAGTCTGTTATCGTCGCGGTGCCACGTTTTGCATGCACGCTGATGCGCGGTATTCCGGCGCTCCCGTTGAATAGCGCATGGAAAGACTGGGTTCTGCCTACTCCTCCGCAATTGCGTGGAGACTTCCGCAACATCTTCACGGGCGAAACACTTACTGCAGAGGAAGCCCTGCCGCTCGCCCAGGTCTTCGCGAACTTCCCGGTCGCGGTTTTGGTCAAATAGCGCTATTCACCATGCCGCGGGATATCATGGTTTCCTGATCAGACTCTCCTCACCATCGCAACGGTGCTCCGAATACGGGCCACTTGAAGTATCTATTGGCGCATTCACAGTGTGGTCATAGAGGACATCTCGGCTGCCGTCGTAATCTATGACTGCATACCAGTTTTCATCGCTGGAGTCACGATGAGTCGGATATTGATTATCGGAGATCAGAGCCCGTTGGTTCATGACATCGGGATGCGGATTTCAACCGTGCCGATTCATTTTGCTGTGGGAAATGCCGACGCCATCCAACGGCTCCGTGCTCGATCATTCGGCGTCGTGATCACGAGCTGCGAAAGCCAGGTTGAAGAAGATTTAGCCCTGCTTGCGGAAATGCGCGATATCAGGCCGGGGGTGAAGTGTATTGTCCTCGCCCCCGAAAGTACGCCCGAGGAAGTCATCGCCGCCTTGCGTGCTCGAGTTTTCGCCTGCTTTACACCGCCCTTTAATCCGCAGGCGATTGCGCATCTGGCGGCGAGTGCGGCGTCCGAGAGCCAATGGGGAGACGATATTCAGGTTCTCTCGGCCAAGCCGGGCTGGGTCTCGGTTCGTGTCAACTGCAGCCTCATTACGGCCGAGCGCCTTCTGACCTTCGCGAAGGAACTCAGCGCTCAGTTATCCGATGACTCGCGCCAGGATATGATTCTGGCTCTACGCGAAATCCTGCTGAATGCGATGGAACATGGAGCCGCCTTCAGCCCCGACCAGCTCGTCGAGATCACCGGCATTCGTACCACGCGTTCATGCGTCTTTTATGTGCGGGATCCCGGAGCAGGATTCCGTCAGGGATCGCTCACTCATGCCGCCCGTTCAAATACGGAGTACGAGCCATTGGCGCTCGCCGAAGGCCGTGATGAAGAGGGAATGCGGGCTGGAGGCTACGGTCTGCTTCTGGCTGCCGGAACGGTGGACGAGCTGATCTATAGTGAGGTCGGAAACGAAGTGCTGCTCATCAAGTACGTGTGATGGCGGGGGAGAGGGATTCATAGTTGCCAAGCAAGCCTTTTAAAATCAGCTGTATGCGGTCCATGAACGCCAAGTTACCACGGCCTGCGACCACGAGTGTGATCCAGATAAGGGATTACTAACGATCACCCGCGCCGCCGCTAACAAGAGCCATCATGGGTTACAGATTCCCTAGCGTCGCTGTATCAGCAACGATCTCCATCCGACCCTCCTTTTTCTCGGCCATCGCATTTCCGGCCGTCCTTACGCTGACCTTAAAGCGCGGCGCCGTTTGGCCCGGCGCACCAGATCTCGCTTCTGAGGTTGCGCAGCCTCCTTGGCGCGCTCAGGACTTTCAACTTTCATTGGCTTCTGCTCTGCCAATGGGTCGGCCTTCAGGATTTTATCCATTGCCTTCGAGAAGGTTCTAAATTCAGCACTAGGCGTCTGATTTGCCTGCATCGTCGTTTCCTCCGAGGGCCGCATGCACAACTCTCAGAAATTCTGCTGTATCCAAAAAATAATTCGGGTAAGCCAACCGGAGAGCGTTCAGTGAATCTGCCGAAACCAGAACGCTCTGAAACTGCGGACTTTCCTTTTCGATCTTGGCATATTCTTCGTTTGCTTCGATAAGCTGGTCCCTGCTGTATCCCGATACGGTGACAGTGAACTCGTCTGGATCAAGGACGAGGAGGAAAACATCAGCATTCCACATTTCTTTATCGGTTGCTAATTTTGCCCCAGCCGAGTACCCGCTCAGCACATTCCACACGTTCAATTTCTCATAAAGCGTAGTCAGTTCCGGCCTCAGATCTTCAATTGTTGATGCCGTCGAAGGTACGCAGGGTGAGTTCTCGTAAATTGCGATCGCACTTGAGACGAGGGCAAAAAAGCGCATCCACTCTGGAGAACCCACGTTGGACTTCAGCGCTTCCCCGGCGAAAGTCGAATATGTCTCCACCGCAGTAGCTCAATAGTGCTGCATTCTTGAACGGAGCTGAACCTCTATTCGCTGGCCGTTGTAGCAGGAATGCTGGGCTGATGTACTCCTAAATCTATACAGAAGATGAATGCTCCGGTAGCCGCTTTCTTTCGGAGAAAGTATGTAATCTGTCAACTTCGAAAATTCAGGGCCTCGGTGGGGACTCTTTTTCGCTGCCTCTCGAAAAACCTGCTCCAGCTCTCGCACTTGACCAACAGTCGTCATCACGGCCCGGCAGCCCCCAATATCCTGCATTTGTGAAAGATTGGGGTGATGTCCCGCCTGTCGGCTGAGCTTCAGCTTCAGTTGGATGGATGTTAGGCGCTTGAGGCGTTGAGCAACAATGGCACTTCCGTCGATGTGCTTCGCCCGTCTCTTCAATGTCATTTTCATGGCTTGGAGCGGGTAACTGTGGAC
>DASVAI010000016.1:0-10781 GCA_036376445.1 Acidobacteriaceae bacterium | reverse complement strand
GACGTGACGACAGGCAGCTTCGCCGCTTCCCATGCCGCAAAGCCGCCTGCGATCTCCGCGACGGAGGTAAATCCGGTTCGTTGCAGCAGGCTGGCGGCGATGGAGGAACGATAGCCGCCCGCGCAATATACCAGCAAAGGGCGATCTTTGGGGAGGGCCTGGAGATTGTCTGCGAGGCGGTTGAGAGGGAGCGAGATGCTGCCTTCGATGGAGCGCTGCTCGCGCTCGCGTGGGGTTCGGACATCGACTGCGAGCGGAGGCTGGGCACCGGCGAGCAGTTCGGCGGCGTAGGGGGCGCTGACACGTTGGGTGGTGGCCACGAGGTCAGGGCGCGATTCGAGGCTTTTCAGGCCGTCCTGAAGGTAGCCGACGATGTGATCGAATCCGATGCGGCCCAGGCGGATGGCGGATTCGCTCTCGCGGCCGGGCGCCGCGATGATGACGATGGGGCGGTCGTGATGGAGCACGGTGCCGGCCCAGGTAGCGTACTGGCCGACAAGGCCGATGTTGATGCTTGCGCGGAGATGCGCGGCGGCGAACTCTTCGGGCTCACGGGTGTCGAGAATCTGCGCGCCGACGCTTTGCAGAGCGAGCACAGCGTCGAGCGACTGCGGCGTGAGTTCGCGGGCGAGTGTCTGGTCGAGCGTGGGCCGCTCCTGGCTGTTGAGGACGGCGTCGTAGGTGAAGTAGGGAGGTGCGTCGGGCTGATCGGCGGTGACGACGCTGATGAAGGCCTCCCTGGTCATGGGCTGGAGCGCGTAGTTGGTGCGGCGCTGCTCGCCGAGTGTGGAGACCGTCTCTTTGCTGATGGCCCTGCCGCAGAGCGAGCCTGCGCCGTGCGCGGGATAGACCAGGCTGTGATCCGGCAGCGGAAGGAGCTTTGCGTGCAGCGAGTCATAGAGCATGCTGCCGAGGTCGGTGGCGGACCAGCCAAGGGCGGCGCGGAGGTCGGGGCGGCCGACATCGCCGATGAAGAGCGTGTCGCCGGTGAGGACGGCGTGCGGCTCGGAGGTGTTGGCGCCCAGGTCGTAGATGAGGATGGAGATGGATTCTGGCGTGTGGCCGGGCGTTTCGAGGGCCTGGAGGCGGACACGGCCGAACTCGACGATGTCGCCGTCGTGCAGCGGCGTGAAAGCATAGCCGGCTTTGGCGCGCGCGCCGAGATAGATGGTGGCGCCGGCGCGGTCGCGCAGCTCCAGGTGGCCGGCGATGAAATCGGCGTGGAGATGGGTGAGGAAGACGTGTTTGATCTGGAGCGAGTGTTCGGCGGCGAAGTCGATGTACTGCTCGATGTCGCGCTGTGGATCAACAACGGCTGCCGTGCCGGTCGCCTCATCTCCTATGAGGTAGGAGGCGTGCGCCAGGCACGGCAAATAGAACTGCCTGAAGATCATTTTGCACCCACGGGCTCCGGCTTCTTTTCCAGGCTTACGAGACGCATGTAGGGCTTGGGAGCCTTCCAGCCTTGGGGGTACTTCTTCTTCGCTTCTTCGTCGCTGACGGAGCCGGCGATGACGACATCGTCGCCGGGCTTCCAGTTCACCGGCGTGGAGACCTGCTCCTTGGCGGTGAGTTGCAGCGAGTCGAGGACGCGGAGGATCTCGTCGAAGTTGCGGCCGGTGCTCATAGGATAGCTGAGCATGAGCTTGATCTTCTTGTCCGGACCGACGACGAAGACGGTACGAACGGTGGCGTTGGTAGCAGGGGTGCGGCCTTCGCAGGAATCGCCTGCCTCGGCCGGCAGCATGTCATAGAGCTTGGCGACCTTGAGTTCGGTGTCGCCGATCATCGGGTAGTTGACCTTGTGACCCTGGGTCTCCTCGATATCGACGAGCCACTTGGAGTGGCTGCTGACGGGGTCGACGCTGAGGCCGATGATCTTGCAGCCGCGCTTTGCAAACTCGGGCTCGAGGCCAGCCATGTAGCCGAGTTCCGTGGTGCAGACCGGGGTGAAGTCCTTGGGGTGGGAGAAGAGAATGGCCCAGCCATTTCCGATCCAGTCGTGGAAATTGATGGTGCCTTTTGAGGTTTCGGCAGTGAAGTTGGGGGCTTCGTCGTTGATACGCAGCATGATGTCTCTCTCTCTCTCTCTTGGTGCAAGTGATTTTGCAGAGGCCCGGCCGCCGATCGTGATCAACCAGTGAAGCCGGGATCAGTGTCGTTATGCGGAGGAGTGTCAGTGTTGGATCTTACGCTCCGCCGCCCCATAGGAACATATTAGATTAGAGCCGCCGCGGGAGTTGAGCGAGTGCGCCGATAGGACAGGACGCGGGGTTTCCGCTACCAGACGTATGTGCCGACGGAGCCAGCGTCGAGCGAGGTGGTAAAGGATTTGCCTCCTTCGCGGACGGCGAAGCTTTGGGAAGTGTCGGTGGGGTTGGAGACGATGAGGGCGGTCTTGCCGGCGGGGGTTGTGAAGGCGACGTTAGGGAGCGCGTCGGGTGCATTGGAACCGATGCGGACGGAGCCTGTGGGGACGAATTTGGAGGCGTGGCCGAGAACGTAGTACGCGAGCAGGCGAGTGACGTTGTCGCCGTCGATGGTGAGGGCGCCGTAGCATTCGGTGCAGCCGCCGTTGCTGGTGTGAGGACCGGCGTTGGGGTCGGCGGCGAGGTTCCAGAGGAGAACGTTCCTGGACCAGTTACGTGTGACGCCGATGATGATGCCGGCGACCGGCTTTGCGATGTTGAGCGTGGGAGTGCCGGGATCCTGGGTGACGGACTGCTCGGTGAAGTAGATGCTCTTATCGGGGAAAGCATTGTGGACCTGGGTCATAGCGTCGACCGTGCCGCCGTAGAGGTGCCAGGCGGAGCCGCCGATGTATTTGCGGGCGTCGGGATCCTTGAGGATGGATAGCACGTAGGCGGGGTGGTCGAGGTTGTGGTCGTAGAGGAGGATCTTAGTCTTGATGCCGGCCTTCTGGAAGGCAGGGCCGAGGTCGTGAGCGATGAAGTCATCCTGCTCGGAATCGAGCATGAGCATCGATGGCGTGTTCTTTTCGTTGAGCGGCTCGTTCTGAATGGTGAGGGTGTCGATGGTGATGCCGTGCGCCTGCATACCCTGGATGTATTTGACCCAGTATTTCGCGTAGGCGGCAAACCACTCGGGCTTGAGCACGCCGCCCTGGGCCTCGTGGTTGGTCTTCATCCAGAGCGGGGCGGACCAGGGTGAGGCGAGGATCTTGATCTTCGGGTTGATGGCGAGGATTTCCTTGACCACGGGGATGACATCGACCTCGTCCGGCGCGAGGGAGAAGTGCTCCATGTTCGGGTCGGTCTGACCTTCAGGGAGATCGTCGTAGGAGTAGACGTGGTCGTTCATGTCGGAGGAGCCGACGGTGATGCGGAGGTAGCTGACGCCGATGCCGTCGCCGTCGGTGGTGAAGAGGTTGTGGAGGAGCGCGGCGCGTTTTGCGTCGCTCATGTGGTGGATGAGCATGGCGCTGCCGCCGGTGAGCGCGTAGCCGAATCCGTCCATGGTCTGATAGGTCTTTGCGGGATCGACGTCGATGATCTGGCCGGTGGGCGAGGTGGAGGAGAAGGCGAGCTTTGGCGATTGCTCGGCGAGGAGGGCGGAGCGATCGGGTTTAGTGAGCCAAAGTGTGGCTTCGTTCTGTGCGAGACCGGAGATAGGCAGAAGCGCGAGAGCGGAGAGGAGAAGGGCGGGGACGAGCTTCGGTTGCATGGCGGCCTCCGTGCGGCGGTGCCATTTTAGACAAACGGTTGTTCTAGTGTCCAGGGACTGCCGTCCAGGCGATTGCGCCTGCGGCGCGTGTTGTGGAACTCACTTCCGTTGGTCGCTCGCGGCTAGCTTGGCGGTATCCCACCGTTCGTCCCACTCATGATGGGGCACCTGCGTGTTGGTGGTATTCCGAGCTTCGCTTCGCGAAGCGAGGGGGCGCCGGATTCGCTTAGTTCAGATTTGCGAATTCGGTCTTTGCCGCTGCGAGTTGGGGCAGCGTGGGGTCGGCGTTTTTCCAGGTCGTGAAGAAGTCCTGATATGCCTTTCTGGCAGCGGCTTTGTCGCCCTGCATGGCCAGAGCGCGTGCCAGACCGAGCTGCGCCTGCGGATAATCCTGGAGGGTCTGGACAAGAGCGCCGCCAGGGTTGGAGGCGACCTTGCGAAAGGCTTCTGCAGCCTTTGCACCGTCATGGAAATCCAGATAGGCAAGACCGCGGAGGTACTCCTGCTGACTGATCAGGTTGTAGCTGCCCATCGCTTCCAGTTCGTGCAGCGCCTGCTCCGGGCGGTGATGGAAGAGGTCGTCTGCGGCACGCGTCTGCGGCAAGGCTAAAGTGTTGGTGAGTGTGTCCTCAGGATTTTTTCTGGCCATGTTTTCAAGCTGCGGCAGGGCCAGCCTCGCTTCGCCGCAGAGTGCGGAGGCCAGGCCCGCGGCGCGGGTGGTTACAGGGGAATGGTCCAGCTTGAGCGCCTGTTTGACCAGCGTAGGAACGTCCTGACACATGCCGGCGAGGGCTTTGCCCTGTGCTCGAAGTAAGAGAATGCCTGCCGCGACGTCTGGAAATCTCTTGGGATCGGCCTGATCGAAAGCCTTTTGATAAAAGCTGTCTGCCTCGCGATAGCGCCCTTGATATTCCCTGGCAAAGGCAACCGCCAGGGTCACGAAGAATTCCTGACTGTTACCGGCAGCCCAATCGATCTGCCGCTGCACGGCAGCCGGATCACCCAGGAGCGTGTAGAGAGGAACGAGATACTGACGGAATTCTGCGGTTTCGGCAACCGGGGATTGCAAGGCGCGCTCTGCCATAGAACGGGCTTCCTTCAATTCATTGAGGGCGATCAGGGTCTGAACCTGATTTTCGATGGCAATGGCATCGTCCGACTGCATGCCCAGTGCGTGTTGCGTCACAGCCTTCGCTTTCTCAAGGTCTCCTACAGCGGTGTACGCGCTGCCCAGATTGATCCAGTAGTCGAGATTCTTGGGATACGTACGAGTGCCGAGTTCAAGAGTTTCGATCACTCGGGGCAAGTTTCCAGTGACGTTTTGATAGTAATGACCGGCGATATAGAGTTTCTCGCGCTCGCTGACGTTTCCGGATAGCTCATATGCCTTCAGGAAGTACGGCAGGCTTTGTCCTACTGCGCTGTTGTTGTTGTAAACGACACCTAGCCGGGCATAGGCCATGGCGAACTTCGGATCGAGTTCGATGGCGCGTTTGTAATGCTCCTCAGCTTGAGGGATGTCCCGGCCCAGGATGTGTTCAACATCTCCCAGGGCATAGGCGCGAAAGGCCTCGAGGGAAGGCGTGGTTGCCTGACCGAAAGGAGTATCGAGTTTCTGGATGGAGCTGAGGGACTCGCCCAATCGCGCCCGCATGGCTGTGCTGGCCTGGTCGAGAGCAGCGAGAACGTGGTCCTTGTCGGCGGCCTGCGCCTGCTCGCTGCCTATTGGATCGCCGGTCGCCGTGGACACGGCTTCCAGCGTAATGATGTATTGGCTGCCGAGCTTGGAGATCGTGCCGTTGATGATGGCCTTGATGCCTTCACGGATGCCGATCTCGCGCGCGATTTCGGGTGTGATCTTGTCCGTAGGAGTTTTCCCGAGGTACTGCAGGCTTTGACGAAGGTGGTTTTCGCTGATGAGCGACAGTAGGGGCGACTGCTCGAGCTGAATGGCGAGCGCCTGATTCAGCGTGGTGTCGAATACCGGATCGCCTGTCTGGTTTCTGAAGTCGGAGAGGATGATGGAGTCTTTTTCGCCGGTGACGGGAGCTGCCGTTCCCGACGTCGGCGCGGCGTGATGGCTATTGCGCCAATAGAGAATGCCCGCTGTGAGCAGGATGAGGACAAGGGCGGCTACACCCAGGTTGCGAAGCGAATTGCTTTTCTCCTCAGGCGGCGGAGCGGCGACGGCCGTGCGCGAGGTCGAGGAGCGGCCGGCAAGCTTTTCCAGGTCGGCGCGGACCTCTGAGGCGTTCTGATATCGCTTTGCCTTGTCCTTGGCCAGGAGCTTGAGGATGATGCGCTCGAGCTCTTTAGGAATGGCGGGATTCAGTTTGCGGACGGGTTCCGGTTCGCGGGCGAGGAGGGAGGCGAGGATGTCGGCATTGCTGTCGCCGGGAAAAGGGAGCCTGCCGGTTGTCATCTCGTAGAGCACAGCGCCGAGGGAGAAGAGATCGGTGCGGAGGTCGAGACCCTGGCCGCGGGCCTGCTCCGGCGACATGTAAGCGATGGTGCCGAAGGTGGACCCGGGCATGGTGAGCGTTTCGCCGATGGTGGCGGCCATCTCGGTGGAATCGCTCGAATCTCCATTGGTGCTGATGCCGGGAAGGATGGCAGTGATCTTGGCAAGGCCGAAGTCGAGGACCTTGATCTGCTGCGAACCCTGCTGCGCGCGAACGACAAAGATGTTGGCCGGCTTGATGTCGCGATGGATGATGCCGGCCTGGTGAGCCTCTTCCATTGCGCGGGCGAGCTGGATACCGAATTCGACGACCTGGCTGGAGGGCAAGGGCTCGCCGTGCATGATGTCGCGAAGCGTCTGGCCCTGCAGCAGCTCCATGATGAGGTAGGGCTTGCCTTCCTGCTCGCCGACGTCATGGATGGTGCAGATATTCGGATGGTTCAGCGCTGAGGCGGCGCGGGCTTCGCGCAGAAAGCGCTCCTGCGAGTTGCTGCCGGGAGTTCCTGCGCCAAGATAGCCCTCATGGAGCAGCTTGACGGCGACTTCGCGGTGCAGACGAGTGTCCCTGGCGCGGAAGACCACGCCCATTCCGCCGCTGCCGAGCTTGTCAAGAAGCTCATAGGGACCCACTAACGTGCGCTCGACGGGACTCATTCGTGAACTCAGGAGGGAAGTCATGCAACCTTATCACGTCGAGTGCGTGACAGGCGCTCAAGAAAGCTGCTTCAGGATGGCAATGGTGGTGACCGCTTCGGGAGAGGACAACAGTAGGCGGAGCTAGCGTGATTTGCGGCTGAGGCGGCGATTGCGGAGGTATTTTGCGCCGCCCAGCACGAGCAGCATGCAGCCGAAGGGCAGGCACATCATGGTGACGATGAGGGCGATCCAGCCGGCGTTGGTGTGGGGGCCGTGGACGCCGATGCCACCGAAGAGGAAGCGCGTGGCGAGTGCGGCGAGGATGCCGGTGAGCAGCGTCCAGAATGCGCCCTGGAGGAGGAGCCTGGTGCCGTCGTCGGGTAGCGGGGTGCGGGCGCGGGTGGGGGCGGCGTGGCTGGCCGGGTGGGTGAGGTGGGTGGACATAATGCGTTATCCGTGCCAGCCGGCGAGCATGGCGCCGACGATCACGCCGGTGACCGAGACGTAGAGCCAGATGGGGAAGGTCCAGCGGGCGAGCTTGCGGTGGGTGGAGAAGCGGCGGGTGAGCGCGAGGAAGAGGGTGATGAGCACCATCGGCAACGCGACGACGGAGACCAGGATGTGGCTGATGAGGATGACGATGTAGGTCATCCAGACGGCGTTGTGCGGGCCGGGGAAGCGCATGTCTCCGTGGAGCCAGTGGTTGGTGATGTAGCTGGCGAGGAATAAGGTGGAGAAGCCGAATGCGGTGAGCATCGCGGCCCGGTGCGCGGCCACGCGCTTGCGGCGGATGAGCAGGAAGCCGCAGATGAGCGCGATGGCGGAGAGGCCATTGAAGAGCGCGTTGAGCGCAGGCAGGAAACGGAGCTTCATGTTGTAGGCGTCGGGCGCGTGATGGGCATAGACCAGCCAGAAGAGGAATGCCGACGCGAGAGCGGAGACGGCGATGATGGCGCCAATGGCGATGCCGGTCGGAAAGGCGGCGGGCTTGTTCGCGGGCTCGAGGGCGGTCTGCATAGCGCTAGGCAGCGGGCTTGTTGGTGCGGAGGTTGACGACGGCCCAGGATGTCGCAAAGGTGACGAGGCAGAAGGCAACCGTGATGGCGACGTTGACGAGCGGGGTCTGGAATGTGTGCGCGGCGGGATCGAGGCCGTTGCGCAGGGCATCGACGCCGTAGGTGAGCGGGTTGGCGAGCATGATGTCGCGGAGCCAGCCGGAGGCCTTATCCGCCGGGAAGAGCGCGCCGGAGAGCAGCCAGAGCGGGAGCAGGATGAGGTTGACGATGGCGTGGAAGGCCTGGGTCGAATCCATGGGCCAGGCGATGGTGAAGCCGAGCGCGGTGATCTCAAAGCTGATGAGCAGGATGACGGCGGCGGCTAGCAGCACACCCGCCACGCTGGGGTGAACGCCGGCTAGAGGCGAGAAGAGCAGGAAGATGAGCCCCTGGATGGCCGCGAGCGTGGCGCCGCCGAGCACCTTGCCCAGCACGATCGCGGAGCGCGAGGCGGGAGAGGCGAGAACGGTGAGCAGGAAGCCTTCGTTGCGGTCCTGGATGAGCGACATCATGGAAAAGATCGCGGTGAAGAGCACGATCATGACGATGGCGCCGGGGAAAAAGTAGCCGAAGGCGTGTCCGCTGGCCCCGGTGTTGCCGGAGGAGAAGGAGTTCGAGAAGCCGGCGCCGAAGGCGACCCAGAAGAGCAGCGGCGAGGCAATGACGCCGATGACGCGAGCGCGCTGGCGATAGAAGCGGACGATCTCGCGCTGCCAGAGGGACCAGGACGATATCCAGAGGCTGGGGCGCGCGGTACGGATGGTGTGGCGGGGCGCGGTAGTGGCGATGGTGGCCATGGTTATGCTGCTTTCTCCTGACGGCTGGAGTGGCGCTCGATGACGCGCCAGCCTTCGGGCGAGTTGTGCCAGATATCGGTGAGGAGGAAATGGCCGCTGATATTGCGGTCGCCCGGCATGGTCGCAGTCTGCGACCAAAGAAGGATGACCACAGCGATGTCGCCATAGACCGAGACCTGGCGGTCGGTGACGGAACAGTCCATGATGCGGTAGTCCGGGAGAACGGCGAGCCATTGCGCACGCGGCATCATGCGAAGCGGATGGCCTTCGATGCCGATGATGAGGCGATAGTCGGGGTGCAGGATCGCTTCCGCCGCGTTCGCATCGCGCGCGAGAACGGCTTCGAGCCAGCGATCTTCCGCAGCAAGGACAGCCGAGGCTTCCACTTCAGGATTGGCTAGCGTGGCCATCAGTCGATCCCTTCCTTCTCTTTTACGCTGGCGTCGGTAGCTTCTGTCCAGAAGCGGTGACCGGTGCGCTGGATGAAGACGTCTTCGAGGCGCGGGCGGGAGACGGAGACGGCGCGGACCTCGCCGGGAAAGGCGTCGAGCACGGCGGTCAGAAAGCGGTGACCGTTCTCGCGCTCGAGACGGACGGTGTTGCCGAGCACGGAGGGCGAGACGTCGAAGCGGCCGGCCATGCGGGCGGCGAGCGAGTGCGCGGCGTTCTCGTCTGCGGTTTCGAAGAGGACGACATCGCCGCCGATGGTGGACTTGAGCTCTTCGGGCGAGCCGAGGGCGACGAGCTTGCCCTCGCTCAGGATGGCGAGGCGGTCGCAGTTCTCGGCTTCTTCCATGAGGTGGGTGGTGACGAGCACGGTCACGCCTTCGTCGTCGCGGAGCATGCGGAGGTATTGCCAGAGGTCGAGGCGCGCGCCGGGATCAAGCCCGGTGGTGGGCTCGTCGAGCAGCAGAACGGCGGGCGAATGGATGAGGCCCTTCGCGAGCTCAACGCGGCGCTGCATGCCGCCGGAGAGGGTTTCGACGTAGTCCTTGCGGCGATCGGTGAGGGCGACGCGGCGGAGCACGTCGTCGATACGGTAACGAAGATTTTTGCCGCTGAGGCCGTAGAGATGTCCGGCGTGGCGGAGGTTCTCTTCCACGGTGAGCTTGATGTCGAGCGAGCGTGCCTGGAAGACGATGCCGGTGTGCTGGCGGACCTGTGCGGGCTGGGTGGCGACATTGAAGCCGCGGATGGTGGCGACGCCGCCGGAGGGAACCATCAAGGTGGAGAGAAGGCGGAAGAGCGTGGTCTTGCCGGAGCCGTTGGGGCCGAGCAGGCCGAAGATCTGTCCCGCTGGGACGGAAAAGGAGAGATGGTCGAGCGCGAGGCGCGTGCCGTAGTCGTGTGTGAGGCCGGCGAGCACGATGGGGTCCTCGCCATGAACGGCGGCAGCGGCGACAGTGGCGGGCTCGAGTGTGGTGGACATCAGGCGTTTATCTCCTTCCTGCTGTGGCATCCAGCATCATGACGATGAGCAACAATGGCAGATACAGAACGCTGGCCTTGAGCAAGGCGCGGGCATGCGGGCGAGAGGCGGCGAAGGTGGGCGCCTTGAGGATCCTGGCGAAGCGGATGGTGTACCAGAGATAGCCGATGCCGAGCACAAGCGCCGCCGCCGCATAGATGCCGCCGGAGATATGGAAGTACCACGGCAGCAGCGAGACCGGAATCATGAGGATAGCGTAGATGAGCGCTTCGACGACGGTGGACCAGCCATCCGGCTGCACGACGGGCAGCATGCGGATGCCAGCGCGGTCGTAGTCCTCGCGATAGAGCCAGGCGATGGCCATGAAGTGCGGGAACTGCCAGACGAAGAGGATGGCGAAGAGGGCGACGGCGGGCCACTCGATGCGTCCGCGGGCGGCAGTCCAGCCGAGCAGCGGGCCCATGGCGCCGGGGAATGCGCCGATGAACGTAGCCAGCGTGGTGCGGTACTTGAGCGGCGTGTAGATGGCGACGTAGGTGAAGACAGTGAGCAGGCCGAGCGCGCAAGTGACCGGGTTGGTGAAACGCAGGAGAATCCAGGAGCCGAGTGCCGTGACGGCGAAGGCGACGAGGAGGCCGTGGGGCATGCTGATGCGTCCGGCAGCCAATGGCCGCCCTGCTGTCCGGATCATGCGGGCGTCGGAGCGGCGCTCGAGAATT
>DASVAI010000015.1:0-7558 GCA_036376445.1 Acidobacteriaceae bacterium | reverse complement strand
GCGGCCAAGGCTGTGCCGAAAAAGCCTGCGGCAAAGAAGGCTGTAGCAAAAAAGGCGTCGAAACCGGCGAAGAAGGCTCCGCCAAAGAAGGCAGCGACGAAGAAACCGGCAGCGAAGAAGGCTCCGGCGAAGAAAACAGCCGCAAAAAAGAAGAAGCGCTGAGTTTTACCGAGCGCTTTCGACCCAATGAGAGGCGAGCACCATGCTAGGCGAGCATCATGCTCGCCTCTTCGCTTTGCGGGACGCGATTTCCTCATCGCGCACGCGGAACACACAGAGAGTGCGGCGCAGCCTGCGGAACTAGAATTGATACAGACCCATGGCTGAATTCACCCACCTTCATCTGCACACCGATTACTCACTGCTGGATGGCGCCTGCGATGTGGAGAAGCTGGTCGCGCGCGTCGAATCGATCGGCCAGAAGGCCGTTGCCATCACCGACCACGGCAATATTTACGGAGCGGTGCACTTCTTCGATGCGGCGAAGGCCAAGGGTATCAAGCCGATCCTGGGCTGCGAGCTGTACGTGTGCAAGAAGGAAGACCATCGCGCTGATCCGCAGGGCGATGACTACAACCACCTGCTGGTGCTCGCCGAAAGCGAAGAGGGCTACCGGAACCTGGTCCGCATCACGTCGGAGGCTTCGCTGCACGGCTTCTATCGCAAGCCGCGCATCTCGAAGCGTTACCTGGCGGAGCACGCGAAGGGACTGATCGGTTTTTCCGGCTGCCTCGCCGGCGAGTTCTGCGAGAACCTGATGGCCGGCAAGTATGAGGCAGCACGCGATGTTGCGGCGGCCTATCAGGACATCTTCGGCAAGGGGAACTTCTTTCTCGAGATTCAGGACCAGGGGCTGGAGCTTGAAAAGAAGATCCACGCGGACATGTTCCGCATGGAAAAGGAGCTGGGCATTCCGCTAGTGGCGACAAACGACTCGCACTATCTCTGCGAGGATGATCATCACGCGCACGAAGTGCTGCTCTGCGTGCAGACCGCCGGGTCGATCCACGACCCCAAGCGGTTCAAGTTCGACTCCGACCAGTTCTATGTGAAGTCCGCCGAGGAGATGGACCGGCTCTTCTCACACGCGCCCGAAGTGGTGCAGCGGACGATGGAGTTTGCCGAGCGCTGCCAGCTCAAGCTGAACAAGGTGGACAATCCGTTCCCCGAGTTCGTCGTTCCGCCGGGCCACACCATCGACAGCTACTTCGAAGAAGTCTGCCGGGCCGGTTTTGAAAAGCGGCTCAGCACGGCGATCCAGCACCTGAAAGATCGCGGCCTGCTGCGCAAGACCGAAGCCGATTACCGCGAGCGGCTCGAGCGCGAGATTCAATGCATCAAGCAGATGAAGTTCCCCGGGTACTTCCTGATCGTGTGGGACTTCATTCGCTATGCGAAGGAGCACGACATTCCGGTTGGGCCGGGGCGTGGCTCGGCCGCGGGGTCGCTGGTTGCCTACGTGATGGAGATCACCGATATCGACCCGCTGCAGAACGAGCTGCTCTTCGAGCGATTTCTGAATCCGGAGCGCGTCTCGATGCCGGATATCGATATCGACTTCTGCATGAACCGGCGCGGCGAAGTCATCGAGTACGTGACGCGCAAGTACGGCCGCGAGCAGGTGGCGCAGATCATCACTTTCAACACCATGGCGGCCAAGGCGGCGATCAAGGACGTGGGCCGCGCGCTCGACATGCCCTATGGCGATGTGGATCGCATCGCCAAGCTGGTGCCGGCGACGATCGGCATCACGATCGAGCAGGCGCTGAAAGATTCGTTCCAGTTGCAGGCGGCATACGAGGCCGACACGCAGATACGCGAGCTGGTTGATACCGCGAAGAAGCTCGAAGGCCTGGTGCGCGGCGCGGGCGTGCACGCCGCCGGCGTAGTCATCGCGCCGCAGCCGCTCACCGAACTGGTGCCCGTTAGCCGTTCGAAGAACGACGAAATCGTAACCGCTTACGATATGAAAGCGGTGGAGAAGATGGGCCTGCTCAAGATGGACTTTCTTGGGCTGACGACTCTCACCGTCATTGACGACTGCCTGAAGCTGATCCGGCGCAACCAAGGCGCCGAGGTCGATATGGCGACGGTGCCGTTGGATGACCAGCACACATACGAGCAGGTCTTTCACAAGGCGCTGACTTCGGGCGTCTTCCAGTTTGAATCCGGCGGCATGCGCGACGTGTTGCGCCGTTATCGGCCTACCACTGTCGAAGACCTGACGGCGCTGAATGCGCTCTACCGCCCCGGCCCGATCCAGGGCGGCATGATCGACGACTTCATCGAACGCAAGTGGGGCCGGCGCAAGGTCGAGTATGCGCTGCCCGAACTCGAAGTACTGCTCAAAGAGACGTTGGGTGTGATCGTGTATCAGGAGCAGGTGATGCAGATCGCGAACGTGCTGGCGGGCTACTCACTGGGCGAAGCCGATCTGCTGCGCCGCGCTATGGGCAAGAAGAATCCGGCCGAGATGGCAAAGCAGCGCGAACGCTTTCTGCAGGGTGCGGCCGAGCGCAAGCACCCCAAGGACAAGGCAACCTTCATCTTCGACCAGATGGAGAAGTTCGCCGGGTACGGCTTCAACAAGTCGCACTCCGCGGCGTATGCGCTGCTCGCATATCACACGGCCTACCTCAAGACGCACGATCCGGTCGAGTTCATGGCTGCGCTTTTGACCAGCGAAATCTCCAAGCCTGAGAACGTGGTGAAGTACATCAGCGAATGCCGCGAGATGGAGATCGCGGTCGAGCCGCCGAATGTGCAGATCTCCGATGCCGACTTCACTCCGGACGGCAAAGCGATTCGTTTCGGCCTGACCGCCATTAAGAACGTTGGCCGCAATGCGATCGATTCCATCATTGCAGCGCGCACTAAGTTGCAGCAGGAGGAGAAGCGCAGTTTCAACTCACTCTGGGAGTTCTGCGAACTGGTGGACCTGCGTCTGCTGAACAAGCGTGTAATTGAGTCGCTGATCAAGGCGGGCGCGCTGGACAGCTTCGGGCCGCGCGCGCGGTTGATGGCCGGCATTGACAAGGCAATGGAGCGGGCGCAGAAGTCGCAACGTGATCTTGCTGCCGGGCAGAGTGGGCTGTTTGCCGGGCTGGGCGCGATCTTTGAGGACGCGCCGATCTATGGCACAAACGGCGTTACAAACGGCACAAATGTCAATGGGCACGGGAGCGATCCGCTACCCGAGGCGCCCGACTGGGACGAGAACCAGCGGCTGCAATCGGAAAAGGAAGTGCTCGGTTTTTTTGTCTCGGGTCATCCGATGGACAAGTACGCGGACAAAATCAAAAACCTGAAGGCGCTCAGCACGGTGGACGCGCTCGAATCCAAACCAGCTCCGCCGCCAAGCCGCCGTGGGCAGCAGCCGGAGAACGAGATCGCTGTTGCCGGCGTGATCGTCGGCTTGAAGGTAGGGAAGTCGAAGCGCTCGGGCGAACTGTATGCGCAGGCATCGCTCGAGGATACCGTCGGCAAGATCGACCTGATCGCGTTCCCCAAGGACTACGCGCGGTTGGCGGAATCGCTGAGGATCGATGTGCCGGTGCTGGTGCGCGGTCAGCTCCGCGCGGAAGAAGATGCCGCGCCCAAGCTGGCGGTCTCCGCTATACAGGCGCTCGAAGACGTCAAGGTCAAGCTGCCGCAAAACGTGCGCATCAAAGTGACGCTTGACCGCGCGACCGACCAGACGCTGCTGTCGCTGCATGCGATGATTCAGGAAGCGCCCGGTCCGGGCAAGCTAATGATCAATCTCGAGCAAAGCGGAGAATTCATCGTCATGCTCGAGCCGGAAGGTTTGACGGTGGGGGCGGATCGCATTTTCATTGAGCGCGTGGAAGAGCTACTCGGCAGACACGCCGTTCAGGCAATCGAATGATGGTGCAGGCCTCCTCTGAGCGGCATGTACAATCCACCTAACCGGCATGCCGGTGGATGCATGACGAGCGCCCCTGCCAGACGATTTTCCACTTCGACATCGGTCCTGCTCGACGTGCTGCGCCTCGCGTCCGCCATGATGATTGCCATTGCGCATCTGACCCAGCCCCACTTCTCGATCGGCTGGCGCGATCTTACCGATCAGGGCAGGCCGGCATTGGTGATGCTCTTCCTGCTATCCGGTCTTGTGATCCGCTATGTCACGGTCATACGTCGAGGCAAGATGACCGATTTCTGGGTAGATCGAATCTCACGCGTCTACTCGGTCGTCGTGCCGGCGCTCGCGTTCACCATCATCGCGTCGTATCTGGCGATGCGTATCAACCCGGCATATTACATGCCCAACTGGGGAGCGGATACCAACCGGCCTCTGCTGCGCATTTTCGCGAACCTCGTCTTCATGGCGCAGTCCTGGAACCTGACGCTGTATCCGTTCGCGAATGCGCCGTTCTGGACGCTTTCCTACGAGGTCTTCTATTACGTTTTCTATGCCGTCGGCTTCTACCTGGCGGGGACGCGCCGCGTCTTCTGGCTGCTGGTCGCGGCAGTGCTGGCGGGACAACATATCCTGCTGTTGCTGCCTTTATGGCTCATCGGCTGCCTGGCACAGGATATCTATCAGCGCGCGCGAGATCCGAAGATCTCGCTCGTTCGTCTGAACCTGATGTTTGCCATGACGGGGATTGCCGGCGCTGTGCTGCTGCCTCCGGCGTTTCGACTACTGATCTATCTCAAAGGCTTTGTCACCCTGTTCTTCTGGGCCCATCATCATGCGCCGATCAACCTCAGCTGGGCGTATCTCTACTATGCGGAGGGGCTGCCTCTCGTGTTCGGGCTGCTTTGGGCGATGCTGTTGATCGAGCGCCTGGAGATCGCGGAGAAGAGACCCTGGGTGCAGTGGATCCGGTTGCTTTCGGAAGCGACATTCCCGCTTTATCTCCTGCATTTTCCGCTCTACGTGCTGATGGTGGCGATCTTTCCCGGCCAGCGCGCGAATCCGTGGTTCAAGCTGGGTATGCTGGCGCTTTGCATTGTGATATCAGCGCTGCTGGCGAAGCCAACGGTGCAGTTCAAGAATTATCTTCGCGATCTGCTGCGCAAGTATGTGTTCCACACCCCGGTGGTGGCTCCAGCGCCGCGGCTGGAAGCCGCCAAGTAAACACGTGCCCTATTATTTGTCTCGGCAACCGCAGTTCCATACAATCGAACGGTGGCCCAAGGAACCTTGATCACGACGACACAGCCGACCGGTGAACCACCGGAGGGAAAGGCGGAACCGAAGCACGTCTCTGCCCAGGAGCCTCAGCCGACGGCATGGCTGAAGACCGAGCTGGCGCGAAACGCGCAGCGGCCATACCCTATGGACTTCATCCGGACGATCTTCACGGACCTGAGTGAGATCCACGGCGATCGCAACTTCGCCGATGACCCTGCGTTGCAGTGTTCAATGGCGCGCTTTCATGGCGACGAGGTGCTGGTCATCTCGAATGTGAAGGGTCGTACTACGAAGGACAACGTGAAGTTCAATTTCGGGCTGCCGAATCCCGAGGGCTACCGCAAGGCGCTGCGCGCGATGAAGATTGCGGAGAAGTTCGGCCGGCCCATCTTTACCTTCATCGATCTGCTGGGCGCGAATCCCGGTCTCGGCGCCGAAGAGCGCGGGCAGGGTGAGGCGATTGCTCGGAATCTGCTGGAGATGTCCCGGCTCACGGTGCCGACGATCGCCACGGTCACGGGCGAAGGCGGCTCTGGCGGCGCCCTGGCACTCGCGGTTGCCGACCGCGTTCTGATGCTCGAAAACGCCGTGTATTCGGTGATTTCGCCGGAGGGCTGCGCATCCATCATGTGGCGCGATGCGGCAAAACGCGCGAAGGCGGCCGAGGCGCTGAAGACCACCTCGGAAGATGTGCTGGCCATGGGCTGCGTGGACGATGTGGTGCCTGAGCCGGCCGGCGGCGCGCACCTCGATCCCGAGGCTGCAGCCCGCATGCTCGATGAGAAGCTCGCATGGCATCTCAATGAGCTGAGAACGATGTCCACGGAAGAACGCCTGGCAGCGCGGCGCGAGAAGTTCCGCAACATCGCGCAGTTCTACACCACCTAGAGCGGTTTCACTGTAGGTGTATACAAGAACGCGATCACGAACGCGGCCTTTCCTCAAGAGAGGTCACACCACGACGAAGTTGGCTGTAAAACGCAACAGTGAAAACGCTCTAAGGTCAGCTTGGTAACATCAGCGCCAACTTTGCCCACCTATCCGCGGCAGCCATCTCGTGTGCGCTCCTTCGCCATATTTGTTGTCGCGCTCATGTATGCCTTTTTCGCCGATGTGATCGCGCATCGCGCCGCCAACGGACTGAGTTCCGGCGGCGATTGGATGGCGCTCATCGACCGCATGATCATGCTTTTTCTGCTGCTGCTGGGCTTCAGCGCGCTGGGCATGGGCTTTTCCCATCAGCGCGAACCGCGCCGCGCCATGGGGCTGGTCTCGCGTCCGGGCATGTTGCATGAATTTGGCACCGGTACTGCGGTCGGCTGGGGACTGCTGCTGCTCACCATTGTGCCCTCGGTCTTTATCGGTGGCCTCGGGATCACGCTCTGGACCGGCGCACACCAGTGGTTCCTTCTCATCCTCGATCTGATTGTCCTGGCAATTGGCGCGCTCTGCGAGGAACTGATCTTCCGCGGCTATCCCTATCAGCGGCTCATAGATTCGATCGGTCCCTCGCTCGCGACGGTGCTGATCTCCATCAGCTTCGTTGTTGTGCACTACGAGCCTGACATGCCGCATGCAGCAGTCTTCGCGCTGTTTCTGCTCAGCCTGATCCTCTGCATCGCGTATCTGCGCACACGCGCGCTATGGCTTCCCTGGGGACTGCATTTTGCATGGAACGCCGCAATGGGTCCGCTGTTCGGGTTGCCGCTGAGCGGCTATCGCGGCTTCAGCAACGGCTTTTCGCCGGTCGTGCAAAGTCTTCCACTAGGGCCGGATTCAGTGACCGGAGCCGATTACGGGCCCGAGGGGAGCGTCGTTGCGGTACTGGTGCTGTGCTTCGGCCTGTGGCTCATCCTGCGGGTTACGCGCGAATACGCCTCGCGCTACGGCTTTCCTGAGATCATTCCGGGCGGCATTCCAGTGGACATTGACGCCGCTGCGCGCCGCCAGCATGAGGCCGCAATGGGCCCGGCCCGTGCTTCCGACCCAAAGTTGGTCCAGATCGCAGATCTTCCGCCGGCGTCCGCGCCTCCCGCTCCGCCCGCAGAGCTGCCAAAGGAATCCCCAAACCAATCCCAGGAGCAGTCCGAGGATGCGTCCGGCGACGATTTGCCGTGACGGCTGCGATCCGCTTTTTCAATGGTTTGCGAGCCGGCGCGCCGCGTTCATCACACTCTCTTGTCAGCAGTCCCTGGCAAAGCGCATCATTCCTCACAGAGGGACTGCCATGGTCGCTTGGCAAAGGTTGCGGCAGGCTGGTCGGCCAGTTGCGCTGGCCGGATACGCCATGTCTCTGTTCCTTGTTGCCCCTGTCGGCGCGTCTGCGCAGAACACGCAGGTCTTTATCGTCCAGACCGAGCACCAGCAGGCTCAGCGCCCCTTTCAGGCGACACATGT